>DYMC01000012.1:0-19858 GCA_020721745.1 Lentisphaera sp.
AAACTCGAAGCGAGGAAAATGCTCGAAAAAGCCGCAGAATCCCACCCGTCCGCTGCACGCTTTGTTGGGTGGCGTGCTGTTGTGCAAGACTCGCTGGCTGTTAAAGAACCTGCCTGCATAAAACCTGACAAATTATTGCACGAATTTTTGACTTTGGCAACTGATAAAAATTGAACAATTGGGATGGAAGTCAAGTCCTGGATGGACAAAAGTTAAATATTCTTTGTCTTAGGGTTTGAAAATTCCGGTTTATGTGGAAAATTTCATGTATATACGGAAATCAGATATGGAGGGTGAGCGTTCAGTGAATATTTACCTCACGTGGCAGCTTCAGTTGTTAAATATTTACTGAACTCCTACTTCAGTTGTATATCTTGTTGAGAATAAGACACAACTAAAGTTGTAGGCTCCAACGGATCTACCCCGGATGCGGAGTTTTGAAATCGGCTCGGGGAATATACTGGTGCTTGCATCGTTTCACATTGGTGGCCAGGAACCATCTTTTTTATAAAACTAGAGCATGAATAAAAACGTCTGCATGTTCAAGGTCTTTTGTCGTCCCGTGTTTCCTCTTCTCGCGACGCTTCCGCTTTTTTTCTGCGGCATTGCCGGAGCGGAGGAGGATGCTGCGCAGCTTTTCAAGCTCGGCAATGCTTTCTTTTATGGCAGAGGTGGGAAGGAGAAGGACAGCCGCAAGGCATTCGAGTATTTCGAGAAGGCCGCTTCGCTCGGGCACAAGGGTGCTCTCTTTAATCTCGGGATATGCTATGACGGGGGAATAGGGGTGGACAGGGATCCGTTGTCCGCATACAGGTGTTATGTCGAGGCCGCCGATGGGGGGATAAAGGAGGCCCGCTACAATCTCGGTATATGTCTCCTGAACGGCATAAGAGGTTCGAATGGGGAGGAAGTCCTTGCGCAGGACGTGGAGAGGGCTGCCTGCGAATTCGACAGACTTGTGAAGGACGGCTACCGACCGGCCTTTCTGAAGCTGGCCGAGCTGCGACTTTCGCAGGGGGGAGAGAAGGCGAAGGCGGCATATGCCCTCCTCGAGGATTCATATTCGAAGTCGAATCCGGTCTCGATGAGGCTTCTGGCGGACTGTCTCTATTTGGGGATAGGTTGCCAGAGGAATCCGAAAAAGGCTGTCGGGCTGCTGGAGAAGGCGTCGGACCTGGGGGATGCCGAGGCGTCTGCGAAATTCGCACATCTGCTGTATCATGGAGAGAATGTGGAGAAGGACATTCCCCGCGCGGTCGGGCTCTACAGGAAGGCGGCGGAGAAGAACGATCCGATGGCGCTATACGTGCTTGGGAATCTGCATTTGACCGGGGAGAATGTCGAACAGGATATCGGCAAGGCGAGACAATTCTTCCAGCGTTCGGCCGCAAGGGAGAACCCGAAGGCTCTCTTCTCCCTCGCGGTGCTGGCGCATGAGGGCATAGGGGAGGAAAAGGACCCGTTGAAGGCCGCGGGGCTCTTCCTCCACGCCGCGAGGCTTGGCGATGCCAGAAGCCAGTTCAACATCGCGAGCATCTACAGGAGCGGAATTGGAATTCCGAAGGACGTGTCGGCAGCGGAATACTGGTTTGAAAAGGCGGCGGACCAGGGAAATCCGTTGGCGCGGATCGAATGGGCGAAAACCGTCGCCGGGGACGAGACGGCCGCGAAGGACAAGAAGGCCCGGGCGGAGAAGATACTCTCCGAGGCGGTCGAGAGCAGATAATCCTGGAAAAAGCATTCGGGATCATGCCGTGCGGATCATTTCAGGAAGAGTATGACCAGGAGCTGGGCGTAGATGATGCGCAGGAACATGGTGAGCGCGTAGACTGTGGTGAAGCTGACGGCGGGGGCTTCCGACCCGCATAGTTTCTCCGAGAACGAAAGGGCTGGCGGATCGGTCATGGATCCCGAGAGCAGGCCGCAGACGCAGAAGAAGTCCAGCTTCATGAATTTCATGGCGACGAACCCGAACACGAAGACCGGAAGGAAGCTTATCGCCGTTCCGAACAGCATCCACTGGAGCCCCTCGCCTCCCATCACGCTTTCGGCGAATCGTCCTCCCGAGCGCAGCCCCACGCATGCGAGGAAAATCGTTATTCCAAGTTCGCGCAGTGCGAGATTCGCGGGGCGGGGAAGCGTCCAGTTCACGTTGGCCGTCCTGCCGAGCCGTCCCAGGAACAACGCCACGAGCAAAGGCCCTCCCGCCGAGCCGAGCTTGAGCGGGACCGGGACTCCGGGAATCTTCAACGAAATCATTCCGACAAGGATTCCTCCAAAGATTCCAAGGCAAAGAGCGAAAAGATCGCTCCGCCCGTCTGCGCCAGGCGAAAACTTCTCTTCCTCGCCCCTGGGCGCCTGGTTGATTTTGCTTCTCTCCTTGTCAATGTCAACCTTGAACATCCTCCTCAGAAGAAGTATGGCGATTATTATTCCGAATATGCCGAACGGATATGTGACGGCGTATGCGAGGCCGCAGATGTCGCCACGGGACGGATCGCCGCCGTCCGCACTCGAAATGAGCTGTTGCGCCGCGCCGAGTCCTGGAGTATTGGTGACCGCGCCCGACATGGCTCCCGCCATTTTCGCAACGTCGGTCCCGGTGGAGAGAAGAAGTATGGCTGCGACGGCGAAGCCGGACGACACCAGCATCGCGGCAAGGATGTTGAGTCTCAGTCCCTCCTTTTTGAATGAGGAGAAGAAAAGCGGGCCTATCTGTATGCCGATGGTGTAGACGAAGACGGCGAGGCCGGCGTCGCGGAGAAAGTCCATGAGATGGTGGTCGAGCGTGAATCCGAAGTGCCCGAGGGCGAGGGATGCGAAGAGGACGCCACCGGTGCCTATCGAGACGCCTCGGACGCAAATTCTTCCGAGGAGGACACCAGTCGCGCCGGCAATGGCGAGAAGCGCAATGGTCGAGGGGACAGAAGAGAGTGTGGCGAAACAGGGAGGAATGTTCATTTGCCACCGATGTATGTTTGTTCAATCCTCATGATGCCGGGCCGCTAAAGATAGTGTTGCATGTAAAAAAACAAACCCCGCATCATTGCGGGGCTCGTTTTTAACGTTCGACTAGAACGCCGGCTATCCCTTCTTCGCAGCTTTCTCCTTTGCAACTTTCTTCTTCGCCGGTGCCTTCTTCGCCGCCTTCTTCACTGCTTTCTTCTTCGTCGCCATCTTCCACCTCCATGGTTGGAATTTGTTGTCGTTACACACGGCTTAATGTTTCTTAATGTCGCTGTTGAAAAAAAAATGTCAATCCGGAAAACAAAGAAATATCAAAGATTTTTTAAAAAAACTTTTGCGGAGCCCCTGACTGAATTGCCAATTACGACTTCATTGAACTGCATAAGCTCTTCAATACCAATTATTTGCTCTTTTGCACCTAGTCGTAAAATTTCATGGTTCCGCCAGATTCCTGGAAGCAGTCCGCAACTTGGGGGTGGCGTGATCCATCCGTTTTTTGTTTTTGCGAAGACGCTGGAGATAGCGCCCTCCGTGATTTCGCCTTTTTCGTTTGCGAATATAACCTCATCGTATCCAGCGATTTTCGCCTTTTTTAATTCGTCGTCATAGAGTTTTCTCATGCTTGTCTTGTGTCTCAGCATGATGTCGGCGGAGCTGGTTCTTTTGTCCGAGATCAGCACGGTGAGTTTCCGTTTCCCCCATCCCTTTGCGGCGAGTCCGCTCCATTTGGCGCGAGGCGTTCCATTTTCGTCTACGGAGATTCTTGTTCTGGCCAGGGGGGGCAGGCGGCGGGAGAGGCGGGAGAGAGCGGCCTCGATTTTTCCTCTGTCGAAGCTGCGCAGGAAATACTTCTGCGACTTCTCCATCCTGTCGAGATGCTCGTCGAGCCAGAGATAGCCCCTGCCTCTTTCAAACAGCATCGTCTCGAATATTTCGAAGCATCCGCCCACCGATTTCAGGAACGATGCCTTGAGTTCGGCCTCATGCATTTCGGATTCCGCCGACGAGTCTGCGACTATTCCGCCGCCGACGCCGGCGACGAGCACTCGCCTCCTTATCGTCGCGGTTCTTATGGCGACGTTGAAGGAGAAGTCGCCTCCTGGCCTGATGCATCCGATAGAGCCGGTGTAGACCCCTCTCGGGCTTTTTTCCAGCGATTTGATTATCTGCATGGTCCTGACTTTCGGCGCGCCGGTTATGGATGCTGGCGGGAAGAGCGCTTTGAATATTTCAAACAGGGAAGACCCTTTGCGGAGCCTGCCCCGCACCTCGCTGACCATCTGGTGCACGCTTGGGGTCGTGAGCACCTTGAAGAGTTCGGTGGTCTTCACCGTTCCGGCCTCGCATATCCTGCCGAGATCGTTGCGGACCATGTCTGTTATCATCAGGTTCTCGGCCCTGTTCTTGGGGTCCAGCGATAGACTCCTCGCGGCGGAGATGTCGCCGTCGAAATCCGGCATTCTTCCCGCCGTCCCTTTCATAGGGATCGAGACGATGCATCTTCCCCTGCGTTCGATGAATATCTCCGGGGAGAGGCTTGCGATCTTGATGCTTCCGGTGTTGACGAACGCCCCGTGATCCGGGCGATGATGCCTGAAGAGGTTGAGAAAGAACGCCTCCGCATTGTCCGGAGCGGAGCATGATATCCTGAAAGTGAAGTTGACCTGATACGTGTCCCCGTCCGAGATCAGCCTCTTTATCTTCGATATCGCGGAGCGGTATTCCCGCGGGGAAATATCCTTTACCACTTCAAGGCCAGAAGGCTTGCTGTGAGGAAGGTCCTCCGGGGTCAGGAGCATGTCCGGCTTCCTGTAGAAGGCGGCCCACAGCAGGGGCATGCCGCGGGATCTTCCCGCCCGGAGGCACTTGTCGAAAGCCGGGGCTGCATCGAAGGAGAGCATCATGCAGCAGTAGAGACCTCGCCTGGTCGAGCGTTCGATCTGGTCGAAGCAGCGCGATATATCGTTCGTGCTGGCGGTGCTGACGACCCCCAGTGGGTTTCTGAAGAGCCCCCAGTTCCGCGATCCGGGGATCCTCACGAGGGCGGATCCCGCGGACGCGAGGTGCGTATTCAGTAAACTACGTTCGTTTGCAGAATCCATGCCAGAATAAAATGCGGAATCGTTTTTCATTCGATTGTTTTCCTGGGCCAATTGCCCCGTAAGAGTTCAGTGAATATTTACATTGCCCCTCTGTGCCCGCACGGAGTTTTGTACCAGATGTAAAGATTCGCTGCAGGAGTCCAGTGAATATTTACCGCGAGAGGGACTTCCGCAGCGACAGAGTATCGTGCGGGTTCACGGTTTGCCTCCTGTCCCCTTGTCCTTGTGTAGGGCTTCGATGGAGACAAGCAGATCGCAGACGCGCCTCACCGCCTCGTCGGACATTTCCGACGACTTCTCGCCGCTGATCTTGAGATATTCTATCTGGGGATAGGGGTTGACGGCTATCCCTGGCTCTATTGGTGCGCTCTTGATCCATTCGAGGCCGGCCGGGATGTCGGGCACGAGCAGTATTCCTCCGCTTTCGAGCTTGACCGGCAATCTTGCGAACGGCATACCCGCGGTCTTCTCCCCCACCACGAGGGCCCTGCCCGATCTCCTCAGCAGGCAGGTGAATATTTCGCCATCTCCGGATGTTCTGCCTCCGACAAGCAGCATCATCGGAAGCTTGAGCACTGCCTTGATGCTGTTCTTCGTGAAGGAGACGGCCTCGCCATCGAAGAAGAGCGAGGCGTATTCTCCGGCGACGAGTCCGTTCTCTCCGGCTGCGGAGCGCAGGTCGAGGATGGCCCCGACTGGCTGGTTTTTGAACCTCGATATATCCACGAGCTCCTCCTTGAGGCGGACGAAATTGCGCTCGGTGAAACCGTCAATGCGAATGTAGAGGATCTTCTGCTCGTGGATTATGACGGGCTTTAGGAATTCGATGTCGCCGGTCTTCCCGGAGGGGGGGATCGCCGACTCGTCCGGAAGATAGTCCAGCTCGGGGCTGATCTCCTCGAGAAAACCTTTTATTCCCTCGGCGAAGAAATCCCTTCTCTTCTCGACCGCCTGCGGAATCCGCTTCTCGACCTCGGTTATGATTTCCGAGAGCTTGCGTCCAACCTGGACCCCGACTGAATCGTCTTCCTTTTTCTCCTCCTCGACGACTATTCTGATTTCTCCGGATGGAGTCTCAACGTCTTTCTCCTCCGCGGAAGGGGTTTCCGTTTTTGTGTTTCCGCGATCCTGCCCGTCTGGTCCGGGTGCCGGCTCCTGGGACAGCAGCGGGATGGCGGCGCAATGCGCGGCAAGAACCAAGGTGGCCAATATGCTTTTCATTTCATCTCCAGGCTTTGCGATAGCTCCTTGTCTGCGGCGAGCACCTTGGCCTTCTGCCTCTCCCTGTATTCCTTCAGCCTGGCCGAGAGTCCGGAGTCGGATGTTGCGATGATGGAGACGGCCAGCAGCGCGGCGTTCTGGGCGCCTGCCTTTCCGGCGCTCACCACCGCGACGGGGATTCCGGGAGGCATCTGGACCATGGACAGAAGGGAGTCTATTCCGTTGAACGGCTCCGATGCGATTGGAATTCCTATGACGGGCAGCGTGGTGAAGGATGCCATCACTCCGGCCAGATGCGCGGCCATTCCGGCGGCGCAGATGAAGACTTTTATCCCCCTTCTTTCGGCGCTCCTCGCGAATTCGGCGGCCTCCTCCGGCGTCCTGTGCGCGGAGAGCACCCGTCCTTCGAACTCGATTCCGAATTCCTTCAGCGTCTCGAAGCATTTCTCCAGGACCGGCAGATCGCTCCTGCTTCCCATCAGAACTGCAACCTTCGCGCCCATCCTCATTCCTCCCGGGTTGAACTTCTCGCAATCAATGTAGAGGAAACAATCTAGCCGACATTTCTTTTTAATCAAGGCCGGTGGGGATTGCATGCCAGCGCCGCCGGAGGAGAAATATCCAATGCGGGCTGTGATTTCATGTATCCGGAGCTATTGTTAGCCATCGGCCCGGACATTCCCCAAACCAATTCGCCGACACCTATGCTGAAGGAGACGATAGCACAAATCCGCGTGGATTCGCGGCATCTCGCCGCCCTGCTCTGCCTGCTGGCTTTGATCCCTCTGATGCGCCTGCGGACCTACGACGAACCGCTGGAGCGCGATATAGGCATCTACGCCGTCGCGGCGAACGAGATCATCCATGGGAAAATTCTCTACAAGGAACTGTGGGACACCAAGCCGCCGGGCATCTACCTGACCTACGCCGCCGCCCAGCTCGTGGCCGGATACGGCGACTTCCACGTCTATCTCCTCAACGTCGCCGGAGCCTGGCTTCTGTTTCTGGGCATCTACTCCTCGGCGAGGGTCTGCTCCGGCCCCCGGGCGGGACTGTGGTCGGCCTTTTTCTATGCGATAGTCTCCGGCGACATCCTTCTCCAGGCGAACCAGCCCAATTCCGAGCTCTTCATCAACGCGCTGCTGTCCTGGACGTTCTTCGCGTCGGTTCTCGCGGCGAGGACGCGGGGCATGCGTTTCTTCATCATGGCCGGTTTTCTCTCCGGGGTGGCGAGCCTCTTCAAACAGTTCGCCCTGCTCCCTCTGTTCATGATGGCCTGCGCCTCCTTTTTGGAGCGGGATGCACGCCATATGAGAATGCTTGGAGGCTGGCTGCTTTCCCTTGCAGTCGCGCTTGCATGCTGGCTTCCTGTCGCCGCGTATTTCTTCTTCTGCGGGGCTTTTGACGACTTCGTCCACATGAACTTCGAGTATCCGTTCTTCTACGCGGGGCTTGATGGAGGCGGCATGTCTCCGCCGGGCAAACTGCTCTTCATGTGCGGGCACTTCAAGGTGCTTTTCATTGACAGCATGTGGAGCATTCTGCCCCTGCTCCTCGCGGCTTTCGCTGGCGTGGCGTTCACCAGGCGTGGCAGAACGCGGTGGACACCATGGATAGCATTCCTCATCTCGGCACTGGTCATGATAGTCCTCCCGTGGAAATTCTATCCGCACTACTACCAGCTCATGCTGCCTGCGGCATGCATCGGGGCAGGCTGGGCCCTGGCGGACTTGTCCGGCGATGGAACCGCACAGATCCCGGGGCGATGGAGGAGGTCGGACATCGCATGCGCCGCATTGTCCATTCTCCTGCTGGCAATACAGATTCCCGCCTACTTCATGCCATCGGGATTGTGGTCCCAGCGCAAATACGGGGCCTTGTTCATCTACTGCCGCGAGATCGGGAAGGAGATAGCCGAGACAATCAGGGAGGACGAGAAATTCTTCCAGTGGGGTTACGAAGGATCACTATACTACTACGCGAAACGGCGCCCGGCGACGGGCAGATTCTTCAACGCCCCGTTCCTGTTCGGGGAGAGAAGGGACAAATGCGTCGCGGCCACTATCCGCGAATTCGAGAAGTCACCGCCAGCCCTGGTCGTCCTTCCGGGCGCCTTCTCCAGGAAGCATCCGCTGATAGAGTGGATACTTGCCCGCTACGAGCCCCTCGGAAGCGTGGAGGAAAGGCGAAGACTGGAACAGGCGATGGCCGCGAAGAACGCCGAACTCTGCAGGGATATCACGCCCCTTGCCTTCCAGAACCCACCAGTACCGCCGATGTATTTCTACATCAGAAAATCCACGAGATAGCCGGTCTTGCGAGATCCTTTCCAAGCGGGTTTGCTGCAGAATGGTCGGGCTCCAGATAATTGTATTGTCAAATGCGAGGACGATTTGGGAAGCCGATAGGAATTATCCCGGTGTCAGGATTTCTTGTTTTCCTGGTCTTCGGATTTTTCGATGTCTTTTTTGACGAATTCGACGACGTTCTTGAATCGTGGGACGTTGGACTCGTCGATGTCCATGAGGGTTTCGTGCGCGTTGAGGACTGTTTTTGCGGTTTCGAGGGCTGGGGGTTTGAGGGAGGGAGATCCGTCCTGCCACTGTTTCACGCCGGCATAGTTGTCTTCGCCGTATGTGAATATCTTGTGGAGACCGAGGCCGTTGAGCAGTTTTCTGTTGTTTTCGTCGGCGTTGAGTATGACAGCCGGAGCGTTCTGTTTCTTCGCGTCTAGTCCGAGCATTGCGATGACCCCGATGAAAGTGCTGTCCATTCCGGTGCATGCATCGAGGTTGATGGATATTCCGCCGACTGGAGCATCCTTGAGTTTGAGTGCGAGGTTTCTGAGCGGGGAGCTGACTTCGAACGTGGCTCTGCCCTCCACCTTCACGTGGTATTGGTTGTTCTCCACCGCCATTAGTATCTTGGCTTTCATGTGCAATAGATGTTATGGAAGAGAAAATAAAGACAATCGCATACTATTGCCCGTGAAATGCCTGTTGTCAAGGCAAGGCAAGGCAAGGCAATTGTAAAAGTGCCTCTATAAGCTGATTTTATTGGTTGTGGATTCCGACGGACGGGGCTGATTGCGTGGGGCAATTGCAGAATGCCCCTTATCCCCCCGTTGGCAGTTTTACCGTGAACACGCTGCCTTTTCCGGGAATGCTTGAGAGGCTTATGTCGCCGCCGTGGAGCCTTGCGAGTCTTCTGCTGAGGGCGAGTCCGAGGCCCACGCCCTCGTAGTTCGAGGTCAGTCCGTTTTCGACCCTGTGGAAGTCGTTGAATATTTTTTTCTGGTCCTCCTCGGATATGCCTATACCGCTGTCCTCTATCTCGACTGAGATAGAATCATCCGTTCTTTTCATCCTGATTTTGACTCCGCCTTCATGGGTGAATTTTATGGCATTGCTGATGAGGTTTATGAAGACCTGCTTTATCATCTTCTCGTCGTATGGGAACGAGGCGCTCTGCGCGCATTCCAGCTCGATTCTGAGATTCCTTTGTTCTGCCAGGGGCCTGAGCATCTCGACCACGCCGGAGAGGGTTTCCGACACGTCGTGGACATCTTTGACTGGAGAGAGCACGCCGGCATCGGCCTTGGCGAGGTCGAGGAGGCCGCTGATGAGCGACAGGAGGTGTTCTGCCGCGGCGAGGACTTTGCGCGAGTTTTCGACGAGTTTTTCCCTGCTGTAGTCCTCGCGCCCGATGTTGAGGTCGGAGAATCCGATTATGGAGTTCAGCGGTGTCCTGAGCTCGTGGCTCATATTCGCGAAGAATCGGTCCTTGTGGAGGTTGGCCTCGACCAGCTGCCGGGCCTTCTCCTCGAGTTCCCTGTTCATTTTCTTCAGTTCGTGTGTCTGCTGCTCCAGCCTTGCGGCCATGGAGTTGAAGTCGGCCATGAGGCTGCCCATCTCGTCGGGTTCTATGCCTCCGAACCGGTAGCGGAGATTTCCGGAGCTGACCTGCTTCGTGCCCTCGCTGAGCTTGCCGAGATAGTTTCTGAGGAGTATCCCGGAGTAGGACGACGAGAGCACGATGAAGACCGTGGTTAGGACGAAGAAGGTCACCAGCAGGTATTGCAGGCGTTTGAAGAAGAAGAGGCTCTGTCTCTGCCAGAATCCCGACTGCTCATATTCGCTGGCGACAAGGCCGTGGACGATTCCGGCGGATTCCACGAGGGCGGCCGAGATTGCCGAGAAGTCTTCGCGCAGGATGAGTTCGGAGTCGCTGCCGGAGTCTTCCGCGATGTTGCGGCTGGCCGAGTCGAGCGCCGAGGCTATCATCGTGGATTTCGCCCTGAGCCTCTGCAGGTCCGCCGCGACTTTCTCTTCGTGCGTCTCGGATCGAAGAGTGTTCATGCTCTTCCTGAGGGCGTCGAACTTGGAGGAGAAGGAGGCAAGCTCGGACTTCGAGCGGAGGCCGTAGGGACGAAGTGCGCCCATGGCATCGTCTATCGAGGAGGAGCATTTCATCAGGCTCTCGATGTATGCCTTCTCCTTTTCGGAGAAAGCGGCGGCCCTTTCGATGTCTTTTCTACCGAGATGTATCAGCAGCCAGGCGAACAACACGCTGAGCAGGATGTAGGCTGCGAAGGACACCCTCCTGACCTTGTTGTAGCTTGTCATCCGGCAAAGACCTCATTTGACGAAAGCTAGCATCGCGCAGGGGAGCTGTCAAGGGGCTCCGGCCGGAGCGGGGCGGGGTTTTCTGCAAAAGATTAGGCTCCGCAGGATAGAAGTTTTCGCCTGGCGAGCTAAATTGTCGGATCGCAAGCAAATATTGGTTGAACTGCGTCGTCCTTGAGACGTTGCGAAGCTTGTCCGCCCCACCGCAGGTGCCGGCGGGCTTGTCCGCCCCAATGGCGGGCTCACGTCTCCAGTGAATCTTTAGATATGAGTCAAATTGGAGGCTGTCATCTTCAATGCGTCATGCAGGCTACAGGTATTTCTCGGCGTTTTTCCGGAACGTGATGATGGCATACATCATATTCTATTT
The DNA here is from genome assembly GCA_020721745.1 of Lentisphaera sp. Classification (GTDB taxonomy): domain Bacteria; phylum Verrucomicrobiota; class Lentisphaeria; order Victivallales; family GWF2-50-93; genus DYMC01. Next base: position 11,286 of record DYMC01000012.1, read on the forward strand.
CAAGAGCTATTTTCTGTTCTTCCCCTTTTCGGCCGTGCAATACGCGTACATGCTGCCATTCGGGCTCATGCTCCATGCATCGCTGGGCTACTCGGCCTCCTGCCGCAGGGAGAGGTCGCCCATCCTTCCGTCGGCATCCAGGTCCGTTTTTTTCGCATTGTCCTGCCTTCTGCTGTCCCCGTTCCTGCAATGGTGGATGACCTTCCCTGACAGCTGGTATTTCTTCCTGATGGCCCAGTTGTTCGCGCTGTCCTGCTCGTTTTTCATCTTCAGTTTTGCCGGCATACTGATATTCCATCTTTCGGAGTCTGGCTTTCGCAGGACGCTGTTTCTTGCGAAAATCGCAAGGTTGTTCGCGCTATACGGGCTTGTTGCGCCGATTATTGCCTTCTTCCTGGCCTCGTTGTATGGACAAAGCGGGGGCGACGATGTATATTTCCTCTTCTCCAGTCTTTCTCCGTGGAGGAGGGCCGTGCTATTCCTGCCGGTCTTTCTCGTGTGCGCTCTGGCCGATCTGGCCAGGCATGAAATTGAAAAACAAGGATTTGCCCCCGATGAGACAGTTGAGGAAGAGTCGAACTAGATTTCTGCGGCTTTTCGCATTCTACCCCTTTCTTCTGCCCGTCTGGCAGGAGTCCTATTTAACTACCGAGAACACTGCGTATCGGATTCCTGTTCAGATAGACGACAAGTCTCTGCGCGCCCAGAAGGACTTCTTCTTCGCGATACCGGATGCCATCACGCGCTCGAGGATAGTCGTGTCCCTGAACGGCTGCGAGAATCCAGGCATGCAGGCTGTCCTGGAGGATATGCTCTCGAAGGAGAAGCACCCTGAGGTTATTGCGGATATACTCGGAGCCATGGTTGAGAAGAAGTTCAAGAGTTCGAACATTCCCGTCCTCAAGGAGATGATGAGCTCCGAGATACCCGCCTGCAGGGCGTTTTCGGCTTCTCTGTATCTTGACGGGGCCGCTTCTCCGGAGGCGGTCTTCGAGATGCTCCAGCAGGAGGATTCGATTTTCGTATCGAATATGGCATGGAGCAAGCTGTTGGAGAGGAAGGACATATGCACTGCGTCGAAGCTGGCCTCGTTGCATTCCTCAATCCCTTCCTTCCAACGGCCCCGGCTTCTTAGGCTGCTCGCGTCCATTTCGGAGCAGCCCGGGAACGAGGCGCTGGTGAAGGATGCCGCCGAGAAAGGGTCTACCGAGGAGAAGATTGCCGTTGCCGCGGCACTGGCGGCGCGCCCTGCCTGCGCGGATGCGCTTCTTGCGAAATTCGCGGAATCTCCTGACGCGAGGCTGAGGATGGAAGTTGCCCGGAGCGTGGCTTCTCCTGGAAGGCTCGCCGTTCTCATCAAGCTGAGTTCCGATCCGGAATCAGAGGTCAGGCGGCTTGCTGTTTTATCTCTTGCCGGATTCGGGACTGGCTGCAAGGATGCGGTCGAGGCGATAATAGCCCGGCTCTCCGATGAGGAACTGCTGGTAAGAAACGACGCGGAGGATCGTCTGCTGTCGCTCGAAATAGGCCCGGAATATCTTTCTTTGATACAAAATGGCCCCTTGAAGAGCGAGGCTGGAGTTGCATCGGCCGCAAGGGTGCTCGGGGAACGAAGATACAAGGAGGCGTCCGAGGAAATCCGTGCGGTTCTGCTTGGCAGCAAGGTTGTCGAGGTCAGGAGAAGGTCCCTGGTGGCGCTGGGCCGTCTGGAGTATAATCCATCCGCCCGGGACTGCGCCTCCTTTGCCGGGGACAAGGACGATGGTGTGAGGAGGGCGGTTGCGTTTGCCCTCGGGCAGTTCAAGGAGAAGGAGACCTTCGATACCATCGTGAAACTTGCCGAGGACAAGGCGCAGGAGGTGTCGGCCGAGGCGTTGCTCGCCATTTTCAAGACCGGGGATGTATTTTTCACTGACGTGGTTCTCTCTTCTCTCAAGCGGGTGAAGGAGCATTATCTGATAAGGTCTGCGGCGGTGAAGGCGGCGGCGGGGATCGGTATGAATTCGAAAGAGATTGTGAAGGCGCTCAGGAGGGCGGCTCTCGACAAGACTATTCCCACCGACATGGAGCCTGTGTTCGACATGGACCAGGTGAGGGGCGGGGCGGCCTGGGCGCTTGCCGACATCGCCCTGAGGAACGGTGCTTTTGCGGGCGAGGCCAGGGGGGTGCTCGATGTGCTTCAGACACCGGTCGAGAAGCAGAGCGAGAAGGTCTCTTCGTCGGAATTCCTGATAGACTGCGCTAGACAGGCGCAGGCATATCTTGAGGGCAGGGAATGCGGGCAGTCCGAAATAACCCCTTCGAATCCGGAGCTGATCATAAGGCCTGCGAAGGAGAAATAGTGCCATGGCAAAATTAGTCATTGCTCTTGACGTGGACGGCATCGAGGACATGTCGCGGATATGCGCGAAGACTGGCGATGCCGTGGAGTGGTTTAAGATAGGCAGCGTGCTCTTCTCGAAATACGGCCCGGAGACGGTGCATCTTTTGAAAAAAAAGGGGAAGAAGGTCTTCCTCGACCTCAAATACCACGACATTCCGAACACGGTGGCAGGAGCCGTGAAGAACGCCGTCTCTCTAGGGGTGGACATGGTGAACGTGCATGCGTCCGGAGGCCTGGCCATGATGAAGGCCGCGGTGGAGGCTGCGAAGAGCCGGCGTCCGGAGACGCTTGTGATAGCGGTGACTGTTCTTACCAGCTTCGACCAGGCATCCTTCTCGATGTCTCTGAACAGGGAGGGTGGATACACGATAGCAGACCATGTGCGGTATCTTGCTGAAACGGCGAGGGAGGCGGGCATGGATGGAGTGGTCTGCTCCTCGCACGAGCTGGAGATGATAAAGAAGTCCTGCGGTGCGGGCTTTGTGGCGGTGGTTCCGGGGATAAGGCCCTCCTGGGAGCTTGCCGGCGACGATCAGAGGCGTGTCATGACTCCGGGGATGGCCGTGCGGCTAGGCGCGGACTACCTCGTGGTCGGCAGGCCTGTCCTGAAGGCGGATAATCCCGCCGAAGCGGCCATTAGAATTTTCGAGGAGATGGAACGTCCCTGAACTATATCTGGGGCGTCCAAAGCCAATGGACAGTCTGGCGTTGCACATCGTTCTATCTTGTTTCTTCATATTATGCTCTGCGTTTTTCTCCGGGGCGGAGACTGCGCTGTTTTCGCTGAGCCGTGCCAGGCTTTTGGACTATGCCGGGCAGAGCAGCCGGCGCAGGCAGTTCATCGTGCTTCTCATGAAGGACTACCAGAGGACTTTGACGGCGATAGTCCTTGGGAACATGTTCATGAACGCATCTCTTGCGATAAGCATAAACGGGATAGTGGGGCGATTTGCCGCCAATCCCGCGCTGTCCCTTGCGCTTTCCCTGTCCATCTCGCTGGTGGTTCTGCTGCTGGGCGGCGAAGTCACCCCGAAGGCGGTGGCGATCCTCAATGCCGAGAGGGTGTCGGACATGGTGGCGGCCCCCCTGTGGTATTATCGCAAGGCGGCCACCCCCTTTGTGCTGGTGGCGGAGAGGCTGCATTCAGTCATCTGGAATTTTGTTGGCAGGCGCAGCCAGCCTCCTCTGGCTCACGACGAATACTATGCCTTCGTTGACATGGCGCGTGATATTGACGCTTTCAGCGAGTCGGAGGCCAGGATGCTGGAGCAGATACTTGATCTGAACGCGATCAGGGTCAGCAAGCTTGTCCGCAGCAGGATGGACATCTCGTGCGTCTCCGAGGGCATGTCGGCGGAGAAGGTCGAGGGGATCATCCGCAGGTCCAGGCAGAAGTTTCTGCCCGTGGCGAGGACTTCGATAGACGATGCGGACATGATGCTTTCGGCAAAGAGATTTCTGCTTCTCGGCAAGGAGGAGCGCAAGTCCTGGAAGGACATGGACTGCTGTTTCGAGGCCGCGTTCATTCCGGAGCAGACTGATGTGAGGAAGGCGCTTCCGATTTTTTCGATGAGGAAGGTGCCTGCTGCCTTCGCTGTGGACGAATTCGGCGGGGTGACCGGGATAGTCTGCAGGAAGGACATATACGGGAGGATTCTGGGGGATATAGCCGAGGAGTTCGAGAGGAGCGACTGGCAGGCGAGAAAGCTTGACGAGTCCACCTGGGCGGTGAAGGGGAATGTGATGGCCGAAGACCTTGTCGAGAAAATTCCCGGCCTCAGGCTTCCGGAGTCCGAATCGAGCACTATGAGCGGAATACTCATAGAGGCCTTGTCCGATTTTCCGAAACTCGGGGACAAGATAGCGGTAGGGAACTGCATAGCGACGGTGACGATGCTGGCCGGCAACAGGATACTCGGATTCGAGCTGTCAATCCTGCCCGATCCGGCCGGGGAGGAGTCATGACATACGTCCTGATAACTCTGCTCTTCGTCTTCTCGCAGGGATTCTTCAGCGGGATGGAGACCGGGCTCATCTCTTTGCTGAAGCCCCGCGTCAGGCATGGCGTTGAGAAGGGCGACAGGGGTGCCAGGCATCTGCTTTTCTTCATGCAGAGGCCTGGCATACTTCTGGCCACGACTCTGATGGGGACGAACATATGCGTTGTCTGCTCCTCGAACATGGCGAAGAAGGCGGCTGTCAGCTTTGGATTCACAAGCGAGACCGCCTTCCTCGTCCTCGGATGCATGATGTCATTGATACTTGTCAATGCGGAGATAATCCCGAAGGACTGGTTCAGGCAGTTTCCATACCAGCGCTGCAGGCGTCTCGCCGGGCTGTTCAGGTTTTGCTACTACGTTCTTTATCTGCCGTCGCATATACTTTCGGCCTACACGACCTGGGTCAACGGCCTCGCGGGCGAAAAGGCCGGCAGGCAGGACGCCAGCGTCATAATGAGGAAGGACTTCACCCTTCTCCTGAGGGAAAGCGAAAAGGCCGGCGTGGTGGACCCTAGCATCGCCCATATTATAGACAGGTCGCTATACTGCCACGGACTCAAGGTCACCGATCTGATGATAAGGAGAGAGGCTGTCGCCGAACTGTCGCCGGACATGTCGCTGCGCGAGGCCTATGAGTTGTGCAGGAAGTCGCGCTTCTCGCGAATGCCGGTGAAAAGACAGGGGGCTGCGGCCGACGAGTTGAAGTGGGCTGGTATCTTCTCGATATACGATCTCGTGTTCGAGGTCGAGGAGTCGAGCTGGGACAGGATGAAGGTATCCGACCTGACCAGGCCGCTCGTCGAAATATCCTCCGAGGAGAAGATCAGCTCGGTCTTCAATGCCGCCCGGTCCGGCTCGTCGCCCGTCCTCGCCGTATCCGATCCGGCCAGAGGCGGCGCCCACTCCGGGATCATCAGCCTCTTCGACATCTCGGAAAGGCTGTTCGGATTCTGAGTCCGCGCCGTCAAAAGCCTTGCGGATTCTCCAACGGTTGCATTTCACGGCCGATGAAGTAGATTACGGGGCTTTTTTTCAAGAATGCCCGATGGTGTAACGGTAGCACAACTGACTCTGGATCAGTTTGTCCAGGTTCAAATCCTGGTCGGGCAGCCACCGGTAGTAAATATCCACTGAAGTATGTCATTCAGCGAATCTTTACATCTACCTGAATCCATCACCCCAAGGCGGCCACAGGCCGCCTTGGTTCAAATGAATGTCTGTATTGTTGCTCTCTCCGTCCTGGTATTTCAATTGGCACGCCAAGCCGTAGACTCGGAGCTGGAAATAAGGCAGATGTCCGCCTCCGCCCTTCGCCACGCTCAGGGTTTACGGCGTGACAGCCTCCGCCCTCCGCTCAGCTCCGAGCGAAGGCTGGTGGGCGATGAGGGACTCGAACCCCCGACAACTTGGGTGTAAACCAAGTGCTCTAACCAACTGAGCTAACCGCCCTATGGAGAAGGCCCGGCATGGTCCGGATATTGCATTTGGCAGTTCTGTCCGGCAATATCCATCCCGAGCCTGGAACATCAATATACACGTGTTTTGGCTGGATTTCCATCGCCCCGGTTCAAAATCGGAAACAACGATGCCGCCCAGCGGGATATATCCTCCTTCAACTCCTCGATATCTACCCCCAGAATCTCCGAAGCCGCCAGATATGCCGGCCCGACCCCTTCCGGCGAACCGTCGCTCTCCAGAAAAAACATTTCATCCTTGATGGCCAGAAGAGCGTCAGCGCCCCCTTTGTCCGCGAAAGACACCGTCCCGAAGGAGAGCGTCATTCCAGCGCGGGCGAGTTGTTCCGCGAGTTTCGCGGAGCCCCTGAATCCGTGGATGCAGAATGGAATCCCCGCATTTCCGGCGTTTTTCCTGGTTGCGAGGAGTTCTCCGTGCGCCCTTACGCAGTGGACCACCAGAGGCTTTCGAACTTCGCAGGCGAGCTTGATCTGCCTCTCGAAAAGTTCCATCTGCCTCCCCATCGGAGTCGAGGCCAGCCTGTCAAGACCACATTCGCCAACAGCAATAAATCTATCATCGCGGAGTCTGCGCGAGAGCGATTCCAGAAGCGATTCCGCCTCCCGGTCGCCAGACGGGATGAATCTGGGATGCAGCCCCGACGAAAAAAATATGCCGTCGCGGAACAGATCGGCCATCTCGTCGGGAAAAAGCGAAACAACGGCCTTCTCGCCAAGGGAAAATTCCCTGCGGTGGCTGTGAAAATCGAAAAAAAATCCCATCGTAGCCCCTTCGACGGCCTGTAATCGCCGGTTTCAATCATATGTTCATTTAAAACTATTTGTTGCGATTGCGGCCCCGGGATATAAGTTAGACGGACAAAGGAGAAATGGCAATGAAGAACTTCAGGATTTCATTTCCGGCGTATAGGAAAGAGGTCTACGCGCTGGAGGGATCCTCTCTTTTCGAGTGCATTGCGCGGGCCGGGATTCTCATAAAGAACCCATGCGCCGGGCAGGGAATATGCGGGAAATGCAAGATAAGGGTAGTCTCCGGAAACAGCGCCCCGGCGCCGGAATGCAATCAGTTTTTCAGCCCGGAGGAGCTTTCCGCCGGCTGGCGTCTGGCGTGCAGGGTGAAGGTCTTCGACAATCTGGAGGTGGAGATCCCTCCTGAAACCTCTTTCGACAACGAACTGCTGGTGCTCACGCAGGACGACAAGCCCCTTGCGATGAAACTGGAGCCGATGGTCAGGAGGAAATTTTTCTCTCTCACGCCGCCCTCCCTCGAGAACCAGAAGGCGGACTTCCAGTCGCTAAGGGAGGAGCTTGGAGTAGCCGAGGCCAGAATATCCCTCATAAGGCGGATACCGTCCTTCCTAAGGGAGAACTCCTTCAAGGGCACGGCCGCGCTTACGGGAGGCAGGCTTATCTGCCTGGAGGGCGGAAACAACGAGTCTGCGAATTTCGCAGTCGCCATAGACCTCGGGACCACTTCGATAGTAGCCTCCTTGATAGACGCGTCAAGCGGCAGGCTTCTCGACAGCAAAGGGACTCTCAATCCGCAGGTGAAGTTCGGCGACGATGTCCTGAGCAGGATAATGTTCCAGAGAAGCGGTCCGGACAATCTCGAGAAGCTCAGGATCTGCGCGATCGGGGCCTGCAACGACTTGATAGCGAAGCTATGCCAGAGGAACAATGTCGAGCCATCGAGGATATACTCCGCCGCCGTCGCCGGCAACACCGCAATGGAATGCTTCTTCTGCGGGATAACGGCGGAACATCTGGGGGAAATACCTTTCGTGCCCCCCTTCAAGAGATCCCTCGTCTTCGAGGCGGATGAAATCGGAATGAAGATAAATCCGTCTGCGGAAGTCTACGTCTTTCCTCTCATCGGCGGCTTCGTCGGAGGCGACATAGTCTCGGGGGCAAGCGCCTGCAGGCTCGACGAGAAGAGCAAGCCGACCCTGTTCATAGACATAGGCACGAACGGGGAGATAGTCCTGGCCGCAGGCGGCAGGCTCTTCGCCGCCTCGGCCGCCGCGGGACCGGCCCTGGAGGGAGCCCGGATCGAATCAGGGATGAGGGCCTCCTCCGGAGCAATAGAGAAGATAGTCCTGGACGAATCCGGAGTGCACATCAACACGATAAAAAACGTCAGCCCAATTGGCATATGCGGCAGCGCAATAATAGATGCGGCGGCCGAACTTCTCAAATGGGAACTGCTCGACCCCGGCGGAAGAATGAAATCCCCGGACGAGCTGCCGGCGGGTTTCCCGCCTGCCCTCAAGAACCGCCTCGTCAGCGACGATGGAGGCACGAGCTGGGACTTCCTCGTCTGCGGGGGAACTTCCAAAAAGATATTCATCAGGCAGAAGGACGTGAGGGAGCTGCAGCTTGCCGTGGGAGCGATAAGGGCGGCGGCCACAATACTCATGCACAAGGTCGGAGTCGCCCCGGAGGATCTCGATGCCGTGCTTGTAGCCGGCGGCTTCGGAAACTTTATCCGGCGCAGCAACGCCAGGAGGATAGGGCTTCTGCCGGACATCCCCGACCACAAAATCAGATACGTCGGGAACACCTCCTCGGAGGGAGCCAAGGAGATCCTGCTCTCCGTGGAAAGAATGAGAAGGGCCGAGGAAATAGCGGAAAAAACCGAATACGTGGAAATATCCCTCGATCCTGAATTCCAGATGCTCTTCGCCGAGGCCATGATATTCCCATGTTGACCCGTTT
>DYMC01000012.1:19958-21947 GCA_020721745.1 Lentisphaera sp.
TAATCGACAAACTTATTGCCGCTTGATCTTGAACGCAATGTCGCTGCTTGTTTCCGGAACGCGGACTATCAGGTTCCTGCCGTCGCTCTCGGCATGGGTCATTGTCGCTTCCTCCACGCTCCATGTGTTCCAGAATTCGATGAAATAGAGTCCTTTTTCGAGTCCCGGGATGGACAATGTCATTCCGTTTTCAGCGGGGAAAATTTTCGCATCAGTGGATTTTATCGGAGAGAACTCGCTGTTGACGTTTTTCCTGTAGTTTTCGTGGACATCCCTGAGTTCCGGGCGCCAACCTCTGTTTCTTCCTTTTGGTGGCTGAGGGTTGCTTACGGAGTGCTTGTATATCCATCCGTAGGCGGTTTTTCTGCCTACTCGAGCCAGACATTTCATGTCGGGGAAGCCTGGCACATCGAATTTATGGAACTGCCATTTCTCCGTGCGCAGGTCCTCTGCTTCTGCGAATTTCGCAAAGACGGTGTAGAATCTGTCGAGTTTTTTCTCGAAAATGAAGTTCCACCACCAGGGCATGGGTGCTCCGGCCAGAGGCAACATCCATCCGGCCCAGAGACCGTCGTGGATGGAATGCGCTATGTAGTCCATGCTTCCGCCGTCCCAGAATCCGCCATATTCCTCTATCAGGAGCGGTTTCGAGTAGGAGAGGTTGTCGTCCGCCCTTTTCCTGAACACATCGGTGATTCCCATGTATCCGGAATCATATGCGGCGACCTGCACATATCCTATTTCGGGGAGCCTCCAGACGGGCGGTGAGCCATCGCTTGTGCTGAACTCTGTGCTGACCGGGTGCCTCGACATGTCCAAGTCCTTGAGGAATGCGGCCATGTCCCTGTGCCAGTCCTCCATAACCTTGTGGTTGTTGTTGCAGACGACATTGACCTCTATCCACAAGGTCCACGCGAACAGCGATGTGTAGGCTCCGTATCTGGCCGCGAGATAGCGGAAGCGCCTCTTCATCATATCCCTTGCCTTCGGATTCGTCAGAATCTCATGATGCTGCCGGAGCATGCCGCCCCGCTGGACGTTGTATGGATTCTCGTCCCACTGCGAATCGTATTTCATCGTGAACGGTCCATGGTGCAGCAGTGCGAACTCTACGAGCAGCCTCTTCTTGCGGGCATGGTCGAGGAGGTAGTCCAGAGGCCATGCGTTCTGAAGGTTGTATTGGCCAAGGCCGTGGAAGCCGGGGTTGTCCTTGCTCCATTCCACGCCGCCAAACCATGGGGTCATCCACACCCTTCCGGCATTTATCCCGCTTCCCTGCATTCTGGCGAAGAAATCGTCGTAGGCGTAGGTCCCCATTTTGTCGTCCGGAGTTTCGAAGTCGGCATCATAGGGGCCCTTCACGTCGCCCGGGGAGCGTATGTTTATCTGCATGGGGTATAGGAAGTCGCCGTTGCTCCATGCGAAGCATTCTCCCGACTTGTCTATCGTCGCGAAGCCGCGGCCGCCAGAGCTCTCCACGTCTATCCTGGCGAGCTGCCTGCCGATTCTTTCGCCGTCGCAATCCTTCAGTCTTATCGAGAACTGGTGCATCCCGCTCCTTGTCGGAGTCCATCTCGCCCTCCAGTGGGGTTTTCCGCGGGCCACCAGAATCTCCCTTCCATCCTCGAGCCGCCGCCAATAGTCCTGATAGTAGAAGGCGGGGACCTCTTGCCTTCCACCGGATTCCGTCTCCACCTCGAGCCAGGCGTCTATCTGTTCCGGATCGAACGGATTATCGTATTCCTTCGAGAGAGAGAGAAGGCAAACTCGGCGGTCTCCCACTGCTTTGCACGCTCCGGGACGGAAATCATGGACATATCCAGATTTCCATCCTTTTTTCTCTCGACAAGCCTGAAGTCCTCTATCTCCACTTGTCTAAGCGGAAAGTCCTTCTCTCCAAATATCTTGAGCCCGAGCTCGCGGACTCTGCGCAGACACCAGGGTCCCCAGGGCCTGTCGCAATCCTTCGCCTCCCAGCCGGAGTCTAGC
>DYMC01000013.1:0-1689 GCA_020721745.1 Lentisphaera sp.
CTTGCTGCCTCATATCTGCGGCAAATGCGGCCAACTGCTTAATTTAGGTTGATAGAAAGAGAGCTGCCGTAAGCAAGGTGTGGCAATAGCTGTAGAGAAAAGTTCCTCTCGACACCTCCGTGTATTCGCTCTTGTTCCTGAGATAGCATCTTCCATTTTCAGTCCTCCCCCCGACGGCGCTGCCGCCAATGGAGAAGAAGAGGAAGCCGAAGACACCGAAGTTGACGGCTGTTACGGCGAGAAGTATTTTGAGCGGCTTCTTCACTTGTCCAGGATTCTGCTTATCTTGGATATCTCGAGGGCCTTGCCTGTCGCGCCGTCAATCTTAAGCGAGACGGCATCCAGGCGGACGGCACCCTTCGCGACGTCGAGCCGCGTCGGCATTCCAGAGACGAACTTTCGGATCACTGCCGTGACATCCCTGCCAAGGATGGAGTTGGCTGCTCCGACCATTCCTACATCGCTGATGAACGCGGTTCCGCCCGGAAGTATTCTGTCGTCGTTCGTCTGCACGTGAGTGTGCGTGCCGAGCACCGCGGAGACTCTCCCGTCGAGGTGATGCGCGATGGCGGCCTTCTCGCTGGTTGCCTCGGCATGGAAGTCCACCACAACGACCTTTACGTCGCTTGGAATCTCCTTCAATATCCTGTCGGCGGTCTCGAAGGGGCATTCGGCGAAGCTGTCCTTCATGAAGACTCTTCCCATAAGGCTGATGACGGCGACCTTGCCTGCGGCAGAATCGAACACGCCCCAGCCTCGTCCGGGCTGCCCGCGCTTGAGATTCGCCGGACGGAGGAAGTTCCCCAGGGAGGCGATCTCGTTCTGGAAGTCCTTCTGGTCCCAGATGTGGTCGCCGCCGGTGAACACGTCCACCAAGCCTGCGGGGAATTCCCTCAGGACTCCAGCCGTTATTCCGGAGCCGCCAGCGGAGTTCTCCGCGTTCGCGATGCAGAAGTCGCAGGAGAATTCCCGCTTCATCCCGGGCAGCGCCGACATGACGGCCCTTCTTGCCGCCCCCGCAACCATGTCGCCTATGAATATTATGTTCATGGCAGACAATATCCAGCGTCAATTAAAATTGTCAAGACTACGCATGAGCCTTGTCACGGCGAGTTCCTTCGCCTTGGCCTCGACATCAACGGTCGCCTTGAGGCCGCGCCAGAAGACCGGGAGGTCGTCCGGGACGATGTAGTCGGAGTGCTCCCTCGCGCCGGGGCTTCGCGGCGAGGAGACGTGGAAATACGGCTCTTGTCCGGGGCGGAACTTCTTCCAGCTTGCGATGCAGAGCCTGGTTGCCTCCAGCTCCCCGAGGGAGTCCGGATTGCATCTGTGGTGGTGCACGTCGTATACGAATGGTATGCCGACGGAGGCGGCCAGCCCGTCCACATCCGAGGGGGTGTAGATGATGTCGTCGTTCTCGATGGTGAGCAGACTTCTGGCCTCCTTGGACAGCTTCATGAAGTTCTTGCGGAAGCGTTCGAATGCGCCGGCCTTGCCGTCGTATCTTCCTCCAACGTGGATGTTGACGAGTTCCGCGCCGACGAGGCTGGCGGTTGTCCGGTGGTATTCCAGCTCCTCGATGGAGCTCCTGGCCACGTCTTCGCGTGGAGAGGAGAGTATCACGAACTGGTCGGGGTGGAAGCTGAGCCTTGTGTCGTTCGCCTTCGCCAGGTGTCTGCATCTCTCGAT
>DYMC01000013.1:1789-21845 GCA_020721745.1 Lentisphaera sp.
GGTGGAAGCTGAGCCTTGTGTCGTTCGCCTTCGCCAGGTGTCTGCATCTCTCGATCGTCCCGAGGATTTCGTCGCGGTCTTTCAGATCGTCCAGCCGGTAGCGCATGTCAGGGTGGGTGTATAGCGGAAAGAACTTGGAGTTTATCCTGAACGCGCCGATGGAGAGTCTTTTCACCATCTCCAGGGCGAGAATGAGATTCCGCGAGTTCGAGAGGCATATCGAGGATATCTTCGAGAGCGCCTCCTTCCTGCCCAGGTTCCGCAGGTTGTTCGCGTAGAGGGTCCTGAACTTGACTGGCCCGGACAGGAAGATGCAGCAGAGTCCGAAGCGGAGCTTCACGCCACCATGTCCGTTTTTCACTGCCTTTTTCGCTGCACGGGTTATATTCCCTTCGCAAATTCGACTGCGTTGGCGAATATCTTCACCCCGTCCCCGTCCTTCCCAAGAACGCCTTTGAGCTTGTTCAAGGTCCAGTCCGGCGCGTTGTATGGTGACAGGAATGCCTCCGGATGGGGCATGAGCCCGAATATCCTGCCGCTCTCGTCGCTGATTCCGGCTATGTTCAACGTGGATCCATTTGGGTTCTGCGGGAATCCGACACCGACATCCCCCTTCTCGTCGCAGTATTGCAGGCAGTGGAGATTCTTCGATATGATTTCCCCGATGATATCGTCCTTGGCGACAAGTTTCCCCTCGCCGTGCCGGACAGGCAGGCGGATCATGTCAATTCCTTTCGTGAACACGCACGGCGACTCGGGATTGGCCTTGAGATGAACCCAGTCGTCGCGGAACTGCCCGCTGTCGTTGTGCGACAAGGCCACCTGCTGGGTGAAGTATTTTCCTCCGAGCGCGGGCAGAAGCCCGAGCCTGCTCATGGTCTGGAATCCGTTGCAGATTCCGATTATGAGCTTTCCATCGCCTATGAACTTGGCGAGCTGTTCCCTCATCCTGAACTTGAGTCTGTTCGCAAGCACCGTGCCCGCGCCGAGATGGTCGCCGAAGGAGAATCCGCCTATGAATGCAAATATGTTGAACGCCTCCATCGAGCGTTTTCCCGATAGCAGATCGTTCAGATGTATCTTCTCCGCCTTCGCCCCGCAACGTTCGAACGCGATCGCTGTCTCCTCCTCGCAGTTCAGCCCGAATCCGGTCATCACCAGCGCCTTCGCCTTTCCGCCAAGCTTTTTCCTTGCCATGTTTTCCCGGGATTGTTTTTTGAAAATTCTCCCTGAACAATATATTTGCTTCGCCAAAAATCAAAGATGCCCGGGACGAATCATGAAAATACGTCCGCTATCGGGGCGCTTTTGGTCTAAATTCTGCGTCTGGAGATCGTATGTCCAGGTTATACTGAGCCAATTGCAAAATTGCCTTTTTAAAGGATCGCCAGCCCTATGGCTGGCTCTGATGCCCCGAGCGCGTAAGCGCCTCGGGGCGTTCCAAAGGCAGTTTTGCAATTACCTCATACTCTACAACTTGCTGGAGGGTTTGGCTCTTTCGTCCGGACGGGCTATGTTATCCGGCGGAATGAACGGATTTGCAATTCCGCATACCGAAACCCCAAACAGGAATTGATGGAATGAACTTCGTGAAGATGCTGATAAGGCTTGATCGCAGGAGCAGGCGGCTTCCTGTCGGCTCGATCAGGGTGAGGTTGAGGGATGTCAACCAGCTTTTCAACTCGATGGATCCGTCGCCCTTCGAGGAGAAGGACTTGGATGCCGATGCGGAGGCCTTCGTCGAGAGCTGGGCCTTCGAATATCCATCCGGCGCCCCTCTTGCGCTGGAGATAATCGTGGAGCAGGCTCCACCCCCGGAGAAGGATGTCGAGTTCATCAGCGAGGCCATACACAACTTCTACGAGCACAAGGCGGACATCAAGTGGCGCGAGCTGAAGCAGCTTCTGCGCGAGGGGAGGACATCGTTTTTCGTTGGGCTGTTCTTTCTGGGCTTCTGTTTTTTCGCATCCCAGTTTCTGGGGCATGTGGGTAATGAGACCTTGGCGCGTTTTCTCGCGGAGGGGATGCTGATTGCCGGATGGGTCTCGATGTGGAAGCCGATGCAGACATTCCTCTACGACTGGTGGCCGGTGCTGCGCAAGGCGAGGGTCTACGCAAAAATGAGCCGGATGAGAATAACGCTGAAGGTAAATATCCACTGAACCAGCCCGTTTTTTCGCCAAAAAACGGGCTAGGTTCAGAACATCTCCTTCATCTTGACCATCGTGTCGCGCTGGACATTGGCTTTCTTCATGTATTCGTCGTTCCGCTCGTCCGGGAATTTCGCGATGAAGGCATCCCATTCGGCGATGATCTTCTCGATGTCCGCCTTGCTTCCCGCAGGCATTCTCTTGACGGTGTCATAGACAGACAGATATTCGACCTTGATCCTGGATTCGACCGGGATGGGTTTTGACGAAGGTATCTTCTTTATGACTATTTCTCCGTCGCCTCTTGCGGCGGAGCGTCTTTCGAGGTATTTTCTGACCTGGGTTCCCAGCCAGATGATGAAGATGCATGCCGCCAGCGCGCCCACGCTTATGAGCACATATATAATCTGGCTTTTCTTCTGCTTCAGCCTTATCAGGCCGGAATTCGTTATGTTAGTGGCTGCGATGGTGTTCTTGTTCTCGGGCTTCGGCTTTAGGCCGCTTGCAGTCGCCGTGACATTGTTCCCATCGCCATTGGGCTTCTTCTCACCGTCGGGCTTTGCCGCCTTGGCCGATGCCGTCGTTGGCGCTGGCAGGGGTTTTCTGCCCGGGAGCGGAGCGGGCCCCTTCCTCTTCTTGTCCGGGAATAGTGGTTTCTTTCCAGGAGGAGTCTTGGACTTGCCTGCATCCTTCTTCTTGTCGTCTCCTGTTTTTTCGTCCTTTCCGGTCTTGTCCTTGGATGCTTTCTCTTCGGGTTTCTTCTCTATGTTGAGCTTGCCGGCGTCGGATGCTGCGGATGTAAGCAGTATTGTTGGAGCCTCCCCCTTCTTGTCCGCCTCGTTTTTTCTTTCCGGTTCCGCTGGCTTTTCCTTTTGCCCGGACACGGGTTGGGATTCCGCCGGGGGCGGCTCCGATTTCTTCTCGTCGGCGGCTGGACGGGCGGCACGCGTTTCGGGGCTCGGACCCGCATCGGGTTCCGGGCTCTTTCGTGCCGGCGGCGTGCTCTCGACCTTGGCTTCCTCCTTCGCCAGAAGCGGCTCCGGTGCGGGAGCTTGTGGTGGTTGTTCCGGGGGCTTCTGGTCGAGCGGCTGGATTGCCGGGATGGGCTGCGGGAGTGGCTTGGCGGCGGCCTCCAGCCTTGCCTGTTCTAGCTCCTTTCTCATCTGCTCGAGCTTTTGCATCTCCTTCTTTACCCGTTCTTCAGCCTCCTGCTCGGCCTTCTGCTTCTCGAATATGATCTTTTCGGAGAAGAAGGCAGATGTCTCCTGGACCGCCTTTTTGGCGGCCTCTTCCGCGATCTTCCGAGCCAATTCTGCATCCTCCGCGGCTTTTTTTGCCAGCCTCGCCTTTTCCTCTGCGATCTTGCGTTCGGCCTCCTCCTTCGCGAGTCTTATCTGCTCCTCCGCGATTCGCTGGGCCTCTTTCAGGATGGATTCCTTTCTAGCCGCCTCATCGGCCTCTATGCGGCTCTTTTCGGCGGCGATGGCCGCATCTTCGTTCGTCCGCTGCGGAGCCTGCTGCCGGGATGCGGCCGTCTGGAATTGCTGGGGCTTCCGCTGCTGCTGGGGCGGAACTCCAGATCTGCTTCCGGGAGTGATGAGCTTTCCCTTCATCGCCAGGGAGGTCTGTCCCGCCGGTCTCGGCGGTGGAGATGACGGCTGTTGCGGTGGCCTCTGCTGGGGCTGTGATGGAGGCCTTTGAATCTGCTGTTGTGGTCGAGCCTCTTGGGGAGACGGGGCGGACGCTTGTCTGCCGCCGGTCTGAAACACTATTTTCTTATGGGTGGTCGCGGACATTGGAGCGGCCGGCTGCGGAGGTGGAGCTGGAGCTTGCACCTGTTGAGGGGCTGGCTGCGGCGGAATCGAGACCGATGATTGTCTCACGCCGGTCTGGAAGACTATTTTCTTCTGGGCTGTGGCGGACATCGGCGCGGCCGGCTTCGGTGGTGGAGGAGCCGTCCTCTGCGGAGCGCCCGGCTTGCCCAGGGTAAATTTCTTCTTCCCAGCCGTCGTATGGCCGCTGCTGACCGGCGCCGGAGTTGGCGGAGCTTGTGGCGTTTCGACCGCGACCTCCGCTTGGGCCGGGACCTGCGGAACGGCCTGCTGAGCCACCTGCGGTGTCGGCCTCTTGTAGGGTCCGGTGGATGATTTCGAGAGCATGCCTGCGAATCCAAGGTCTATCGCCTTGGCCACCTTCACTGGACGCTTTGCGGCAGGTGCGGCCCGCTCCTGGGCGATATCTCTCATTATCTGCTCCTTTGGAACCGCCACGGTCGGAGCGTCCAGGTCGTCGTTGGTGAAGATTTCCGCGCCGGTCTCGTCCTGGACTGGCACCATGTTCCCGCCGCATTGCGGGCATTGGAGTGCGGATTCGAATTCGTCGAGCTCTCCGAGGACCTTGCATGACTGGCATTTATATAGATAAGCCATTATTCCTTGACATCCGCGCTGTTTTCTTTTTTGATTGAAATGTAGACGGCCAAGTCCTCCAAGTCAACCCTGGTCTTCCCATCTTTTCCATCTTCCCGGGATATGCCCACGGCGAGGGTCTCGTCCGAAATGTATTTCCCGAATTTCGCGAAGGCCTCCGCGACTTCGTCCGCCGCCTCGGCGTATGAGATGCTTATCCTGTCGGAGACGTCGAATCCGCATTCCTTCCTCATGTTCTGTATCCTGCTGACGAGTTCCCTGGCTATTCCCTCGGTCTTGAGTTCGTCGTCAAGGGTCATGTCCATAGCGACGGTGATTCCTGCCTCGCTGGCTGCGGAGAGCCCCTGTTTCTCCTCTCTCGAGACGATAATGTCCTCTCGTGAAAGTGCGAGTTTTTCTCCGTCGAGCTCGATTTCGGCGCTGCCTCCGTTTTCGACGGTCGCAATCTGCCCCGGGGAGAGTCTTGCGATTTTCGCAGCGGCGGCCTTCATCTTCTGTCCGAGTTTCGGGCCGAGGGTCTTGAAGTTTGCCTTCGCCGAGAGGTTGACCAGGGAGGTGTCGTCTCTGGTCGTGGAAATATTCTTGATGTTGAGTTCCTCGGCTACGATGCCCATGGTTTCGGATAGGAGTTCGCAGACCAGCGGGTCGGGTGCCGCGATGACGGCCTTTCGGAGCGGCTGCCTGGTTCTGACGCTGTGCTTGGCGCGCAGGAACCTGCCCAGGGAAACCGCTCTTATCGTTGCATCCATCTGCCGCTCCAGTCTTTCGTCGCGTTCGGAAAGGGCTTCTGGGTATTTGCAGAGGTGGACTGATTCCGGCATCGAGCCGCAGCGGAGGTTCCTGTAGATGGCGTCGGTGATGAAGGGGATGAAAGGGGCGGCGGTCCGGCAGAACGTGAGCAGGACGTAGTGCAACGTCTGGTATGCGTCCTTCTTGTCCTGGTCGTTCTGGCTCTTCCAGAATCTTCTCCTGCTTCTCCTGATGTACCAGTTCGTGAGGTCGTCCACGAACTTCTCGAATCTGCATGCCGCCGGCTGGAGGCGGTAGTTGTCCATGTGCTCCATTATTTCGGCGGTCATTTCCGAGAGGGACGAGAGAATCCATCTGTCGAGCGGGTTGGCGGGAGAGGCCGGCGGGAGCGGGTCGTCCTGCGGCTCCCATCCGTCGAGGTTCGCGTAGGTGACGAGGAAGCTGTAGGAGTTCCAGATCGGTATCAAGACCGACCGCATCACCTCCTTTATTCCGTTTTCCGAGAACTTGAGGTCTTCGGCGCGGACCACGGGCGATCCGAGCATGAAGAGGCGCATGGAGTCCGCGCCGTATTTGTCGAAGATCAGTTTCGGGTCCGGATAGTTCTTCTTTCTCTTGGACATCTTCTGTCCGTCCTCCGCGAGGATGAGGCCGTTGACCACGACGTTTTTGAACGCCGGCCTGGCGAACAGGGCGGCGCCGAGGACCACGAGGGTGTAGAACCAGCCCCTCGTCTGGTCCAGCCCCTCCGCGATAAACTCGGCCGGGAAGTTCGATTCGAAGTGTTTTTTGTTCTCGAAGGGATAGTGCTGCTGCGCGTATGGCATTGCTCCGCTTTCGAACCAGCAGTCCAGCACCTGCGGCACCCTCGAAAGGGTCAGCGATGGATTCACCGAGGACGGGATGCGTATGTCGTCCACAAAATGCTTGTGTATGTCGTCCATTTTCGCGCCGGATGCCTTTTCGAGTTCGGCGACCGAGCCGAAGCAGAGGGTCTCTCCCGTCTCCTGGTTCCTCCATATGGGCAGCGGGCAGCCCCAGTATCTGTTTCTGCTCACGGCCCAGTCCCTTGCGTTTTCGAGCCACTTTCCGAAACGTCCGTCCTTGATGTGGCCGGGGATCCAGTTTATCTGCGAATTGGCCTCGAGCATGAGCTGCTTTACGCGGTCTATCCTGACAAACCACGTGGATATGCTGCGGTAGATGAGCGGGACGTCATCTCTCCAGCAGTGGGGGTAGCTGTGCCGGATGCTTCCCCTGCCGACGAGCCTGCCCTCGTCCTTCAGACGCCGGATTATGTCCTTGTCGCAGTCCTTGACGTATCTCCCGGCGTAGTCCGCCACGTCGGAGGTGAACCTGCACTCATCATCCACCGGGCAGACTTCCGGGACGGAGTTTTTCCTGGCGGCGGCGGAGTCGTCCTCCCCGAATCCCGGGGCGCAGTGCACTATGCCTGTTCCGTCCTCGGTGGAGACGAAGTCGGCACCGATTATTCTGAATGCTCCGTCATCGCGGAGCTTTTCGAAATACGGGAAGAGAGGGATGTATCTTCTTCCCTCCAGGTCGCGGCCCTTCAGCCTGCGGACGAGCTTGTATTCGGAGGAATCCCTGTAGTATGCCTGCAGTCTGGCCTCCGCCAGGACGAAGCGCCCGCCCTTGTCCTCTATCTCGACATAGTCCATGTCCGGTCCGACCACGAGCGCGAGATTGGATGGAAGCGTCCATGGCGTGGTGGTCCACGCGAGGTATGACAGGCCGCAGCCGGACGCGTCGGCGAATTTCAATGTCACCGCGGGATCCTCGACATCCTTGTAGCCCTGGTTGGCCTCGAAGTTCGAGAGCGGGGTCGAGCATCTCGGGCAATACGGGAGAACCTTGAACCCCTCGTAGACCAGATCCTTGTCCCATAGCTGTTTGAAGACCCACCATATGGACTCCATGTATTTGAGGTCCATGGTCCGGTATCCTCTGCGGAAGTCAACCCAGCGGCCCATTCTCTTGACGACTTTCTCCCACTCGGCGCTGTATCTGAGGACTATGGCCCTGCAGGCCTCGTTGAACTTTCCGACGCCGAATTCCTCGATCTGGCGCTTTCCCGACAGCGAGAGCTCCTTTTCCATCTCGTATTCGACGGGGAGGCCGTGGCAGTCCCATCCGAACACCCTGTCCACGAAGCGGCCCCTCATGGTCTGGTATCTTGGCACGACATCCTTGATGGTCCCGGCGAGGAGATGCCCGTAGTGCGGCAGGCCGGTCGCGAACGGCGGCCCGTCGTAGAACACGAACTCCTTCCCGGAGCGGGACTGATCGAGGCTCTTCTGGAATATCCCGTCTTTCTCCCAGAACGCGAGGACATCCTCCTCGATCTGGGGAAAAGAGACTTGAGTGGGGACTGCTTTGAATCTCATATGCGCCATCCGTTCATGTTGAAATCTTGCTGGAGAGTCTTGAGAGCTCCGCGATCAGCTCCTCCGAGGTCTGGAAACGGTCCTGCGGGAGCTTGGACATCATCTTCATGCATGCGGCGGCCACCTCGTCGTCAATATCCGGACTTAGCGCCTTCGGGTTCGGTATCGGATCATTTATGGCCTTCATCATGAGCGCGAGAGGGTTGTCGGCCTTGTATGGGAAGTCCCCGGAGAGCATGTGGTAGAAACTCGCGCCGATGCTGTAGACATCCGACCTGAAGTCGGCGCTCGCGAAGTCCTTCGCCTGCTCCGGGCTCATGTATGGAATGGATCCCATGACCATGTTCACCCCGGTCAAGTGCAGTTCCATCCTCGGCTCGTTGATCTTCGCAAGTCCAAGGTCGCTCAGCTTGATGTCCCCCTCCGAGGTGAGCATGATGTTGTCCGGCTTTATGTCCCTGTGCACGATGTTCACCTTCTGTCCGGCGGACAAGGCCTCCGCGACCGCGAGAACTATGTTCAGCGCGTCGTCCTGCTTCAGCTTCCCGTCCTTTCTGATCATGTCCCCCACGGTGCCGCCGTCCATGTATTCCATCACTATGTAGAAGAGATCGTTGGCCTCGTCCTTTCCGGCGTCCATGACGGCGACCAAATGGGGATGACGAACCTTCGCCGCTATCTTGGCCTCCTGCAGGAACCTCTGGGATATCTTCATGTCGTTCTCGTCCTCGCACTTCGCGGAGATGACTTTGACGGCCACGTTCACGTCCAGCCGGGTGTGCCTGGCCAGATAGACCATGCCCATTCCGCCCTTGCCGATCTCGGAGATTATCCTGCATCCGCCGATCTCTATCCCCGGCTTGAGTATCACATAGGAGCCTATGTGGGTGGACTTGGACATCATCTCCATGGTGAGCTTTGCGGTCTCCTCCGCGCTGCCGCCCTGCATTTCGTTCTTCGACAGCTGCTTGAGCCTGGACACGAGCGTCGGCGTGACTCCGAGGCCGTCGTCCTTCTGCACCGTTCTTCCGGCATCTGGCCTTCTCGGCGCTTCGGCCTTCTCCATCACGGGAATGTTCTCCGGATCCCATTCCTCCTTCCTCACCACGGACTTGATCTTGGCGTATGGGAATCTGAGCGTCCGTGGCTGGGCCTTCTCGATGATCTCCACCGCCACATGCTCCGGCAGGGCGTTGACTATCTTCTCCACCTGCAGAACCTTGTCGTCGTCAAACACAAACATGAACGGGCCGCGGCTGTTCCCGAGCTCGTCGGTGGATATTTTCTTCATGAACGCCTGCGATATGCGCTCGGCATGAGGGGATTCCTCCTCGTCGTCATCCCCGTCTATTCCCAGTTTCGCCTCCGGTGCCTCGTTCGGCGCCGCCGTCTCATTCGGAATTTCCTCCTCCTCCTCGACCGGACGGTCAGACTTCCTCTCGAGCCTGAAGAGTATCACGAAAGGGTATATCCACGGAACCAGAAGCCCGCCGATGAAATGGACGAGCCTGCTGCGGTTCTTGAGCTCCGCCACAGTGGCAGCGAAGAACGCGCTGCCAAGCCAGAAGGTCACCAACGCGCATGTCTTGGAGATGGCCGGCCAGTCCGGGGACAGCCCTGCCGCAATGGCATCGTTGTAGAGCTTCGAGAAATGCTCCGCGACCGACGTGAACGACCCGAAAAGAAAATCCTTTATCCAGATTAGAAAATTCATTTGCAGCCAGTCTCTAGCAATCACCCCGCCCGCGCGCACGAGACGGAGCTGGTTATGAAAACGAAGCGGTAATATAACGGTACAAAACTATTTTTCGAATCTCAAACCGAGCTGCCAATGCCTTTTCGTAATGTGGGACAATTTCGGACGGCGACTTTTTCAGCTTGATGGCAATGCCCGTTCAGCCCATAAACTGCGGCAGCGGGAAAGTGCGCATGAAGCTCCGTATCTGATCCTTTATCGAGGAGAGCGCCTCCCCGTCGTCCCTTCTGTCCACGGCGGCGGCTATCCAGTCGGCGATTTTCTGCATCTCCGGCTCCTTCATCCCGCGCGTGGTTACCGCGGGTGTCCCGATTCTGACTCCGCTGGTCACGAAAGGCTTTTCGGGGTCGAACGGGATCATGTTCTTGTTGACGGTTATCCCGGCCTTGTCCAGGACTTCCGCCACAACCTTGCCTGTGGCGTTCTTGGGTCTGAGGTCTACGAGCATGAGGTGGTTGTCGGTGCCGCCGGAGACAATTCTGAATCCCTTTTTCGAGAGGGCGTCCGCCAGGACGACAGCATTTCTTCTCACCTGCCTCTGATATTTTTTGAAGTCGTCCGACATTGCTTCCTTGAAGCATATCGCCTTTGCCGCGATGGTGTGCATCATGGGGCCGCCCTGAAGTCCGGGAAAGACCTTCGAGTTCACCGCCTTCAGGTGCTTCTCCTTGCAGAGGATGAGGCCGGAGCGCGGGCCGCGGAGGGTCTTGTGCGTCGTGCTGGTGACTATGTCGGCGTAGGGCACCGGGCTCGGATGCTCGCCTGCGGCGACAAGTCCCGCAATGTGCGCCATGTCAACCATGAAGAAGGCGCCCACCGAGTCGGCGATTTCGCGCAATCTCTTGAAATCGAATACGCGCGGATACGCGCTTGCTCCCGCGACGAGCATCTTCGGTTTGTTCTCCGCTGCGAGTTTCGCAATGTTGTCGTAGTCCAGGGTCTCCGTCTCCCTCGACACTCCGTATGGGACGACCTTGTAGAGCATTCCGCTGAAGTTCATCGGGTGCCCGTGCGTCAGGTGTCCGCCATGGGCCAGGTCCATTGCGAGGATGCAGTCTCCGGGCTGTATGAGGGCGAAATAGGCGGCCATGTTGGCCTGGCTTCCCGAGTGGGGCTGGACGTTCGCCGCCTCCGCTCCAAAGAGCTTGCAGGCTCTTTTTATCGCCAGTGATTCGGCATCATCCACGCATTCGCAGCCGTTGTAGTATCTTTTGCCCGGATAGCCTTCGGCGTATTTGTTGGTGAGCAGCGATCCTTGCGCCGCGCGGACCGCGGGGCTGGCGAAATTCTCCGAGGCTATAAGCTCTATCCCTTCCGACTGGCGCTGCTTTTCGGCATCCAGCACGGAGGCGATCTCCGGGTCGGAGGCTCTGATCGCGGCAGCCTCGTCGTATGAGTCGTTCTCTATCTGGAGGAGCCTTCTGACGTGCCTCTCGTCGCCGCTGAAATTGCCGCCAAGCCATGCGTCGAGGATCTCCATGGCCTCGTCGTCGCCGAGAAGTTCCCCCGGAAGCACCAGGACGTTGGAGCAGTTGTGGTCGCGGCTGGATTTTGCGACTTTCGCGGAATGCGCCACGGCCGCGCGCACGTTGTGGAAGCGGTTTGCGGCGATTCCCATCCCGACGCCGGAGCGGCATATCAATATTCCGCAGTCGCATTCGCCTTTCGAGACGGCGAGGCCGAGTTTTGTGCCGAATTCGGAGTAGTCGTCGGCCGGATCGAATCTGTATGGCCCGAGGTCGAGGGTCTTGACCGAGGCCGCCGCGAATTTCGCAAGTATCTTCCTCTTGAGCTCGAAACCACCGTGGTCCGCGGCCAGTGCCACGACGAAATTCTTCTTCCCTCTCCAGTCGCAAATGGCATTCATGTTCCCTTCACCTTGTGTTTTTTGGTCAGATGGGCAAGTAAGTTATCCATTGCAGGCATCATTTGCAAAAAGCAATTGCGATAAATTTCAAGATTTCCTCCGAAGGGATCGGCGATGTCGCCGCGCCTGCCGTCAGGGCTGAAGTCGAGCAGGAGCTTGAATTTATCCTCATCGTCGCCCTGCGAAATTCGCAATGCCTGCCGGCGATGGGACTCGGTCATGCAAACGACAAGCTCTGCAGAGCGGACAATCTCCGGGGTCAGCATCGTGGAGAGATGGGCTGAGACATCCATTCCGAATTCGGAGGCAACCTTGACTGTGTTCCCGGACGCGGGCATTCCATTCAACGTGGAGACCCCGGCGGAGATGGACTCGATGTTCTTGATCTTTCTTTCTCCGCAGAGCTTGCGCAGATACGCCGCGGCGAGCGCACTGCGGCAGGTGTTGCCGGTGCAAACGAAAAGTATCTTCCTCTTCTTCAATGTCAGGCCAGATATTTGCCTGTGGCTTCCACGAGCTTGTCTACGTTGACCGGCTTGGAAACGTAGTCATCCATGCCAGCCTCCAGGCAAATCTCCTTGTCTCCGGCGAGGGCGTTTGCGGTCATGGCTATTACCGGGACGTGTTTCCTGCCGTCCTTCTCCATCGCTCTTATTTCGCGGCATGCGGTGAAGCCGTTCATGACCGGCATCTCGCAGTCCATGAATATGATGTCGTATGAGCCCCCCTTGTATTTCTGGACGGCCTCCTGGCCGTTGGAGGCGGTCTCGACGTTAAAGCCGTATTTGGTCAGGAGGAGTTTCTCTATCTGCCTGTTGACCGGGTCGTCCTCGGCGAGCAGCGCCTTCTTGCCGGCGAAACTAGTGGTCTTTCTGGCCTCTCCGGAGACGAAGGACCCGGCCTTGTGCTCCTCGATCTTCGCCGTTTTCATCGGAAGCTCGACGGAGAAGGTCGAGCCCTGGTCTTTTTTGCTTTCAACCTTTATTGATCCTCCCATGGTCTCGACCAGATACTTGCAGACGGCCAGGCCGAGCCTGACGTTCCCGCTCCTTTCGGCGGCGGCCGGCTCCTCGTCGTAGAAGTCGAAGAGGGTCGAGAGCTTGTCGTCGGACATGCCGGCCCCGGAGTCCCGGACGCTGAAGCGGAGAAGGGCTTTTCCGTCGGGCGCGTCGGAAACTTTCGAGACATCGAGCGCGACCGAGCCCTTGCCAGTGAAGCGTATTGCGTTCTCCATCAGGGTGTAGAGAAGGTGGGACAGCTTTGTGCGGTCGGAGGAGACTCCTGCCGGGACGGAGTCCGCGACTTTTAGCCCGATATCAAGTCCCTTGTTCTGGGCGACGGAGCGCAGGTCGTTGACTACTTCCCCGCACATTTTGCCGAGGTCCACGACCTTGTCCTTCAGGAAGAAATGCCTGTCGCCCTTCTCCCTGGTGGAGAATTCGGAGACCTCGTCGGTGACCGAGAGAAGCTTCCTGGACGAATCGGAGATGGTTGAAATGAAGTTTTTCTGCTTCTCGCTCAGCTTGTTCCCCTCCTCCTCCTCGAAGACCTGCGTGATGCCCATGATGATGTTGAGGCAGGTCCTTATCTCGTGTGTCACATACGCTATGAATCTGCTTTTGGCCTCGCTGGCGAGCTCGGCCTTGATGGCCACCTCGCAGGCTCGTTTGAGCCTCGCCCCGGAATCGTCCTTTGCTCCAGGGGCTGGAGCGGATCCGCCACCCTTTTCGTCTTCCGGTCCGGATTCGGGTTCTTTCTCGCCGAACAAGAGGAAGAAAACCGCTGATGCAGCTATACCTGCGAGAAACGCGATGACGATTTCAACTTTCATTTTCGCTCTCCTATGTCTGTGCTATGTAAAAAATCAGACCATCTCGGGAATGAACACGCTGAAGCTGGTGCCCTGGCCGGGGACCGAATAGAGCTCCATGAACCCCCTGTGGCGCCTCACTATCTCGTCGGCGACCGACAACCCGACTCCGGCGGCTCCGAATTTGTCCTTGGTGGTGAAGAACGGATCGAAGATCCTGGCGCTCGTCTCGGGGGGCATGCCGACCCCGTTGTCGGCGATATTGAGCACCCAGTAGGACGATGCGACGGCCTGCGGATGTATCTGGCGGTAGTTCCTGTCGGGGTATATCTTCTCCAGCGACACCTCGATGATGCCTCCCTGCGGCTGTCCGTCAGGCCTCATGACCGTGAGTGCGTGGGCTGAGTTCTCAAGCATGTTGAAGAGGACGGTGTCGAGAAGCTCCGGATCCGCCATTGTGAACGCCTTTGAATCGTAGAGAGTGCGGTTGATCTGTATTTTCTCCCCGAACATGTCCTGGCAGATGTCCAGAACTTTGGTAACAAGCGTGTTCAGTTCAGTCTTCCTCGGGACGAACTCCTTCTCCTTCGCCATGGAGACCAGCTTCTTCACCTTGTCCTGGGCCTTCAGGGAAGTGCTCCTTATCGCTGCGAGGAAGTTCTTCATCTCGGTGGCCTCCTCCTGGCTGGAGGCGTCCACGGACTCCTCGATGGTGCCAAGAGTTTTATCGAGGGAGGAGAAAATCTCGTTGAAGTCGTCTATGAGATTTCTCATCAGGTTGCGGACGGTCTCCAGGCGCTGCGAGTTCTCGGCCCGCTTCTTGCCGGCTTCGAGGTCGGTGACATCGTCTATCGCGACGAGAACCCCGGTTTCGCCGGAAGATGGGATGATCTTTATATCCACAATGCGCTCGATGTCGGACACGTTCAGCTTCAAGCCCCTCATCTCCTCCGGCTTCTGCAGCTGCATGGCCTTGTGGTATGAGGTGGCATACTGGGCCATGAATGGAAGAGTCTCGAAGAGGTTGGTCTTCTCCGCCTTCGAGACAGGAATTCCGAAATACTTCTCCGCCGCGCTGTTCCAGAGGGTTATCTGCTGCTCGCTGTCCATGAACATGAGCATGGTATCCATGGAGTTCACGGCGGTGGCCAGCAGCTTGTTCTGCTTCCTGTTGTTCTCCTCCATGGCGGATATCATCTCGACGAAGAGCTTGACCTTCCAGCCGGCGAAGCAAAGCAAGCCAACTATGACGACGCTCAGGGCGATGTAGATGGTCTTCATGGTCGTTATCTTGCTCTCGCCGATGCTCTTCAGGTACGGGTCCACCGAGCTCGTCGCCTCGTTGAGCGCGGTGTAGGCCTTGTAGTAGGCCGCCTCGCAGTCCGCCAGCGAGCTTTTATTGGCCGGATCGGTGAGGGCCGTGTTGAGCTCCAGCATCGCCCCCTTGAACTTCAGAAGGGCATTGCCGATCTTCTCCTCTATCTCGTTGTGGCCTATCCTCCTTATGTCCTCCTGGGTGTTCTCTATTATCTTCCACACTTCGTTGAGGTCCTTGTCGCTTGCGCCCTGGATTATCTCCAGGAAGAGAAGATTGGCGTTTATGGTCTTGCCCCTGATGCTGTCAGATATGTTTCTGCTGGAGGCCTGGAATTCGCCGATGCTTACGTTGATGTAGTAGGACAGGATGTTCACACCTACGATGGCGGCGAAGACACCGATGAGCGTCCAGAAGGAGCTTTGTATAGTCTGCTGCTCGAAGTCTTTCTTGTGCTGCATGTCCGCCCTGAAAGATTCTGATGGCCTTCATCAGATTTGCAAAATAAATATACGCGGCCATATTATATCCAAGCCGCGGCTTTGTCAAATTGAAAAAGCAAAACAGGGGATTTTTCCCGTCCCGCCCGCCGGGCAAATTTTCAGCAAAATATGACCTGCTGAATTATCTACTTGGCATGTTAAATGCTTTCACTAGGGCAAAACAGATCGGCACCCGGCAGGATGCCGTCGGGCGGGAAACATGCATGATAGCGGATAAAAGGAATGGAGGTGCGCCATGAAAACACATAAAAACAGGCTTCTCGGAAGGCGGGCTTTGTTCTTCACTCTCATCGAGATATACATCGCGATGATGATATTCCTGATCCTGTCCGCTCTCTTCATCCCCAAGCTCTACCGCTCTATGCAGTGGGCGAAGTTCAACAGGTGGGTCGCATACAACAGGGTTCTTTCCAACGATCCGGACTGCGTGGTGAACTTCAACTTCCAAGAAGGGAAGGGCGACATACTCTACAACAGCGCCCTCGGCGCGGACGTGGAGAACCACCAGGCCGACAAATACAACGGCTATCTCAGCAGGACGACAGCGGGGGCGCATCAGTTCCAATGGATCAACTCCGGCGGCAGATGGGGCACGAACGGCTACAAGCATGCCTTGCAGTTCAACGGGATCAACACATACGTCCATATCCCAGGCACGCAGGGGCTGGACTTCACGCCCGACGATGATTTCACGGTCATGAGCTGGGTGAAATTCGACGAGTTCACGCTGGGCAAATGCCCGTATTCGAAATCTCTTTGGGGCACAGCCTCCGATGCCGCATGCCAATACGACATCTATGCAAACCCGTGGGCAGGCTCCTTCGGGCAGGGATCCTTCGATGCGGATGTGTTCACGACATGTGCAACCTGGACGAACGCCGACGTGGACTTCGAGAAGAAAGGCTGGGTTCAGCTTGCCCTCAGATACAAGAGCCTGGGGACGGACGCGAGCGGAAACATCAACGGGGAGATCACTGTCTTCGTGAACGGACAGCCTCTGGGGCCTTTCATCGAGACGACAAACGAAAATCCGAACACTGCGACCGCGACGGAATGGCAGGCATGCTCCGGCAGCGGACTGAACGTCCCGCTGATACTAGGTGGAGCGGGATGCTACAGGAAATACTGGAGCCCATCAACCTACGATAAATCCAAGGCCGGAGTCCTGAACAACGAGTGGATGATTAAATTCCTGTTCAAGGGAAAGATGGATGAATTTGTTCTCTTCAAGAGGGCTCTCTCGGATTCCGAAATAAGAGCCCACTACGACATGGGTAAAGAATGATGCCCGCGACGACTGAACATGAAACGAGGTGGCCATGACGCTTGCTGCGCTTTTCAGGGAAAGACAGACCCGGAACAGGATCATTTTCGCCGCATTGATACTGCTTCTGCCGATTGTCGTGTATTTCCAGTTCTTCAGGAAGAAACCGATCCCGGTTGGCGCGGAGAGAGCCGTCTTCTGCACCAAGTGCAAATCCATGGGAGCGAAGATAATCGTTGACATCGAGGACGACAAGGACCAGAGGAACTACTGCAAGATATGCGGCGGCCGCCTCAGATATGCGGCAAAATGCCTCAAGTGCAAGTATGAATTCCCACTTCCAGCCGCCGATTCCGCGCCGCCCGGCGATGCGAAGCACACCATGGACAAGTTCAGGTTCCTGCGCGACAGGGAGCTATGCCCTAACTGCAGGCAAGAACCTCCCGACACGGCGATCATGACCCCGGACCAGATAGAGAAGAAAGCCGACCTCTAGCTGCATAATTTCAAGCGGCCGCGTGGTAATATTCACTGAACCACGTCGTTCTTGAGACGTTGCGGAGATCACGTCTTCAGTGAATATTTGCTTCTGCTTAAACAAAATGCAAAAACAACAATCCCTCCCGAACCTGTAATGAGAAAATCAATCTCCAGACTAGTTCTCGTCCTTGCGATTTTCGCAGCAGCAGCGTTTCTGGTCGCGAAACTCGCAAGGGGCGGGAGGTATGAATCCGCCATGTCCCGCTCTCTGCCGGCGATGGGGACCATCCTCGAGATCAAGCTCTACGGAGAGAAGGAGGCGCTGCCGGGCGCGGCGGATGCCGCAGTGGATGAAATCCGCCGGATCGAGAAGGTCTTCAGCATATTCGGCGATGGCGAGGCTGTCAGGATCAACGATTCCGCCTCGAAAGCACCGGTCAAATGCTCCGGGGAGATGTGGAATGTCCTCATGGAATGCCGAAAATACCACGGGATCAGCGAAGGCGCCTTCGACATCACGATAAGACCCATGATGCAGCTATGGGGATTCTACAGAAAGCGCGAGCAGATGCCGTCGGACGGGGAAATAAAGGAGGCTCTCGCCAGAACCGGATTCGAGAAGCTCAGACTCGACGAGAAGGAAAAAACCATATTCTTCACCGTGGACGGGATGTCGCTGGACTTCGGCGGAATAGTCAAGGGCTATGCCGTCGACCGGGCTGTCGCGAAAATCATGGAAAAGGGGGTGATGTCGGGATTCGTCAATCTGGGAGGGAATATCCGGACTCTCCCGGAGCCGCCTCCCGGGAAGGAATCATACAAGATAGGAGTCAGGCATCCGACGCGCGGTTCAGATATCTGCGGGTCTGCGAAAATCGCAGGAGGAAAGGCGCTCGCGACAAGCGGGAACTACGAGAGATATGTCCTCCTTGGGAACAAGCATATCACCCACATAATAAATCCGACCGACGGCAGGCCCGTTGAGAACATGCTGTCGGTCACGGTCGTCGCGCCTGATGCCATAAGCACCGATGCGCTTTCAACATCGGTCTTCATAAGAGGTGGATATCTGGCGAGGAAGATACATTCCGAAAATCCGCAGGTCGAATTCCTGGTGATCAGGCGGGATGCAGATGGCGGGGAGAGTGTGGAAAAATTCGGGGATTCATGGGGAGAGATAGGGCTCTGAGCGGGATACAGGATGTTTACCCGCCTCACGCAGTGCGGAGGGGTTACCCGCCACCCGAAGGGCAGACGGGCGAGATACGGGATGCAGGATGCAGGGTCGAATGAGTGGAGCCAATTGCAAAATTGCCTCGATCCATGACCATCGGATTGCTTCCAGCTCCTTGCTTTTGATTTTTCCAAGACTATCTTAAGCACTCCGCTCTATAAATGTCACAAAATGGAGACAGAAATGAATCTGCAAGGGGCGTTTACAGCCATAGTGACCCCGTTCAAAAATGGGAAGCTTGATTTCAAGAAGCTCATGGAGCTGGTGGAGCTCCAGATATCGGCGGGAATTGACGGCATAGTGCCAGTCGGCACCACCGGCGAATCTCCTACTCTCTCGATGGAGGAGCACATCGAAGTTATCGAGAATGTGGTGAAGGCCGCGAGGGGGAGGTGTCTGGTGATAGCCGGGACCGGTGCGAACTCCACGGCCGAGGCGGTGCATCTTAGCATCACGGCGAAGAATGCGGGAGCTGATGCCACCCTGCAGGTCACCCCTTACTATAACAAGCCCACCCAGGAGGGGCTATACAGGCACTTCTCGGAGGTCGCGGACGAGGTCGGCCTTCCAGTCGTGCTCTACAACATTCCCGGACGCTGCGGTGTTCCGATTGCGGTCGAGACCATCGCGAGGTTGTCCAGAAATAAGCTTTTCGTGGCCGTGAAGGAGGCCGGAGGCAGTGCCGAGAGGGTCAGCGCCATCCTCGACGCCTGCGGGATGACGGTCCTCAGTGGAGACGATGCCCTGACCCTTCCGATGATGTCGCTGGGGGCAAAGGGAGTGATAAGCGTCGCGTCGAACATCGTCCCTGCGGAAGTGAAGAAAATGGTTGATCTGGCCAACGCGAACGATTTCGCGGGGGCGATGAAACTGAACCGCAAGCTCTATCCGCTCTTCCGCGATCTTTTCGTGGAGACCAATCCGATTCCAGTGAAGGCCGCAATGGCGATGATGGGCATGATCGAGGAGGAATACCGCCTGCCTCTCTGCGAGATGTCTCCGAAGAACAGGGACATGCTCAAGAAGACCTTGAAGGCCTGCGGAATGATCTAGTGCCCTGTGCCCCCCCCCTGAACTGGTAGGAATTTTTATTTTATGATGAAAGGAAGATAAACAATGAATAGGAAGACTATCAGGCTATGGGAAGAACAGGCGCCGAATTTTGTCAAGGGCGGATTCAAACCATATATTGACACATTCCTGCTCGAATCAGAAGAACGGCATGGCATGGTGCTGGTCTTTCCGGGAGGCGCATACGGAGGCAGAGCCGACCATGAGGGGTCGGTCATTGCGAAAAAGTTCAACAGCTTCGGTTTCCATTCGGCGGTCGTCCACTACAGGGTTGCCCCCGAAAGACATCCGGCCCCGATACTCGACGCGGCCAGGGCCGTGTCCATCGCAAGAGAGAACACAGATGATTGGAAGATACGTCCCGGGAAGCTTGCTGTCTGCGGATTTTCAGCGGGTGGACATCTGGCGGCGAGCCTTGCGGTATATCATGGGACTGTCATGGAATTCATAGATGATAAATCTTTGGTAAGGAACTGCAGGCCGGACGCGGCGATTCTTTGCTATCCGGTTATAAACTTCTCCGAATTCACCCACAAGGGCTCGGTGGAGAATCTCCTGGGAAAATCCCCTTCAGAGGAAATGATAAGGACTATGTCGCTCGAACTGAACGTCCATCCCGGAGTCCCGCCGACATTCCTCTGGCACAGCGCAAACGATAATGCCGTGCCAGTCGAGAATTCACTTCTCCTCTGCCAGGCGCTGAGCAAGGAGAAGATACCTTTCGAGCTCCATGTCTTCCCAAATGCCCCACATGGCACCGGGCTGGCGGAAAATTATCCTGACATCTCAAGGTGGCCGCAACTCGCGGCCGAGTGGCTCATCGGGATGGGATGGTGACATGAACATCCAGGGGAAAAACGCTGCCAATACGAATAAATGACCTGAGGTAATTTCAGAATTACGACACGACATTAGACCCTTACTTCTAGGGTTCTGTGTAAAAAATCTTTATAACCTGAAATCTCTGTTTTTTAGTAACCATATCCGAAAAAAATCAAAAAAATTACCTCTTAAAACAA
>DYMC01000207.1 GCA_020721745.1 Lentisphaera sp.
CCATCCTCTCCTTACGCAACCTTGACCTTTTCATTATTATATCATCAGTGTCCACTCCGAAAACATTGGCAACGGCCTTCAGCACATCCTCAAATTTAAAGCTTGAACGCAGGATGGCCAGCGATTTCTGCTCCCTGCCGTCGGAAAGATTGAGATCCATCGCATATCCGCGGCGCATCTTTTCCACAAATGCGTCGTCTCCAATGACGCACTGAGCCACCACATTCGCAAAAGGATTTTCCACCTTTTTGGACACTCCTTCCTCGACATATCTGCGGTAGGCTCTCTTCCGGTCGGAAAGACTGCGCCCCTCGAACTTTGAAAGGACATGGGATATGTCAAGCCATTCAGGAGGCTTGTCGTCCCCCACATAAAACCTGTAGCTTGAATGGCTAAATTCGTTCAGACACCTTAATTTCACGACAATATCCGATTCTTCGAGGGATTTTATCCTGATCGGATTGAGGTGGATGTATCTGGATATGGCCATCCCGTATGCACCGTCCTCGGCCACATGGCTCTTGAAGCGTCCTTGGAAGATGTGGCCGCTCTTGCCGCGCCAGCGGTTCAAAGTGTAACAGAAAGAGGTTAGAAACGTCTGCATGAATCTCGCAAGATTCGCTTCTGATGTCTGAAGGTAAAGATGAAAATGGTTCGGCATCAGACAATAGCATCGGACCGTCACGCCGAATTTCAAGGAGAACTCGGCGAGCTTGACCCCGAGACATTTCCGAGACATTGTGACCCCGAGACATTTCGTAACGTCCCTTAAAAGGAGATTGTTACACCTTGCCCCCTGGTCCAGTTTTCTCAGCGCACCTCATTTTCGGCGTTCAGTATTTTTGGGATGGTGCGGAGTATTCTCGCGAGGGTGTTTACGGAGCGTATTTTTTTTATTTGTCTTAGGAGCACCGATGGCCGGAGATAGAATGACTTGAAGAATTTTCTTTGTTCCTCGAGGAGGATTTTGGGGGTGAGGCCGCATGGGATGAAGACAGGCTCCCAGTAGCTCAGGTCGGACGAGGTGGAGTTTTTGCGCAATGTTCCGTATTTTCCCGATTCGGCCATCTTGTGGAATTCCGAGCCCTTGATGGGGGTGGCGATGGTGCATGTGACGTCGGTGAGAGGTATTGACGTTGCGAATTTTCTTGTCTTCCAGATTGTTTCGAGAGTTTCGCCCGGGTGTCCCAGCATGAAGAACCCCTTGGCGTATATTCCGCACTTGTGCGCGGCTTTTGCGATTTTCGCGATTTCCGAGACTGTGGACTTTTTCCTTATCCGCCTAAGAATATCGTCGTCTCCGCTTTCGACGCCTATTGCGATCTGCCAGCAACCCGCGTCCTTCATTTTTGGCAGTATATTCTCGTCGAGGTCGTTGGCGTTTGCCATGCACGACCATTTCAGATGGAGCCCCATCTTGATCATTCCGTCGAGAATGCTTTCGAATCTTTTTCTGCCGCATGGAAATGTGTCGTCGAGGAAGGCGATTTCCTTCGCCCCGTGTCTTTTGGCGACGTGCTCGATTTCCGAGAGGACGTATTCTGCGGAATGGAAGCGGATATTGTCTCCAAAGACGGACTTGTCGCAGAATATGCATTTGTAGGGGCATCCCCTTGATGTTACCATCGAGACGACTGGTTCGTGGAGATAGCATGTTATGGGTGGCCGGTAGAGACGGATGTCGGGCAGGGCGTCTCTGTCCGGGAATGGGAGGCTGTCGAGGTTTCGGATTTGCTCGGCGGGGCTGTTGCGGACTGTTGCTCCGTCTCTTCTCCAGATCAGTCCTGCTATGCTGGAGAGGTCATTGGCTCCGGCCTCCATTGATTTTGCGAGGTTCTCCATGGTTTTTTCCCCTTCTCCGACTGCGGCGAAGTCGAACTGTGTCATTTCATCGAAGTCTTCCGGGGATGAGCTTATGTGTGGTCCTCCGATGATGGTGCGGCAGGATGTGGAGGCCTTTATTCCTGCCGCGAGAGCCTGCGAATTTCGCAAGGCGACCGAGGTGGAGGATATGCCGACCAAGCCGCTGGAGTGGCGTTTGATTCTGGCGATGGTGTCGTTGTCATCGAGCTCCTCCGCGGAGGCGTCTATCACGATGACATTGTGTCCTTGTTTTTTGAGGAAGGAGGAAAGGGAGAGGATGCCGAGGGGTGCCTGGCGTCCTCCTATTTCGCCTATGTCCGCGCCGTATCGCTCCCTGACGGAGATTCTGGGATATACGAGAGCGATTTTCATGTGGTTGTTCCTGGATTTCGGACGGCAGGAGCGTGCCGTGCGCGGTCGCGAATTCAACATAGGGCCTATAGGACATGTAGGACCTATGGGCAGACGCGCCCGCGCATTCGCCTGTCGCTCCGTCCTTGGCGCTTGCCTCTTAGCTCTTGGCACTTGCCCCGGTCTATCTGTCGAACTGCGCGTCGAATTTTATGGCCGAGGGCTTGAAGTCCATTTTTCTGACGAATGCGCAGGCTTCGGCGGCACCGCATTCGCGGTCCATTCCGCTGTCCTCCCATTCGACGGAGAGCGGTCCCTGGTATCCGACTCTGTTGAGTGCGCGGATTATCTCCTCGAAGTTGATTCTGCCTCTGCCGGGGGAGCGGAAGTCCCAGTATCTGCGTTTGTCGCCGAAATCGGTGTGTCCGCCGAAGACGCCCGCCTCGACGGGGACAGTGGACCATCCGACATCCTTCATATGGGCGTGGAATATTCTGTCGCCGAATTTGTGTATGAACTCGACATAGTCCACGCCCTGATATCCGAGGTGGCTGGGGTCGTAGTTGAATCCGAACGCGGGGTGCTCGCGCAGCGCCATGAGGGCGCGCCCTGCGGAGGCGATGTCGAAGGCTATTTCAGTTGGATGGACTTCGAGGGCGAACTTGACCCCGAGTTTCTGGAACTCGTCGAGTATGGGGCTCCATCGTCTGGCGAAGTCCTTGTATCCGTTCTCTATCATTTCCGGGGTGGTTGGAGGGAAGGAGTATATCAGGTGCCATATGGAGCTTCCGGTGAATCCGTTGACGACTTTGACGCCGAGGTCTTTTGCTGCATGGGCGGTCTTGATCATGCGCTCCGCGGCGCGTCTTCTGACTCCTTCCGGGTCTCCGTCGCCCCATACTTCGGGCGGGAGTATGCTTTTGTGCCGGATGTCTATGTTGTCGCATACGGCCTGTCCGACGAGGTGTGAAGATATTGCGAACACCTTGAGTCCGTGGTCTGCGAGCAGGGTTTTCTTTTCGGCGCAGTATTTTTTGTCGGCCTTTTCGACCTCGAAGTGGTCGCCCCAGCATGCGAGTTCGAGTCCGTCGTAGCCCCATTCCCTGGCTTTTTTTGCGAGGGTTTCGAGTTTCAGGTCGGCCCACTGTCCTGTGAAGAGTGTCACTGGTCTCATGTTCAGCCTC
>DYMC01000208.1 GCA_020721745.1 Lentisphaera sp.
CATATACGTATACGGACGCGTTGTTGCAAGATATGAAATGGGGATTTTTATTGTCATCATCCAAGGAAATTCTAAAAGTTTTTGATTTGCTCAGAAAGAAAGCAAAAAGACTTGAAGACATCAAAGGTTGCAATCTTTCATTTGGTCAAGGATTAAATTTGAGCAAAAGTTATCTTGTTGACGCTCAAATTCTTTCAGCATTTCCGTTTGCAAAAAAGTCAGCAATACCATTGCTAACATCTGAAGATGGCGCAGTTTTTAATATTCAAAAAACTTCGCGATACATTCTTGACAGAACGAAATTAACCAAGCAGGAATCTCAAGAAATTAGGGCGCAAGGGATTATTTTATTTGATCCAATCTCAACGAGTAAGAAACCGCCAAAACTGATAATGCCACGAGGTATCTCGAAGCATTTTTGTGCTTTTAATTCTTTGGGCTGTTATTCTTCAAGCGGTGTTGATTTGTACGATATCGCCGATAGTGCCAGCGAGGATATATTGTTAAACTTGTGGCTATTTTTCAATTCATCTTTGTTTTGGCTTTTACGTGAAATCAGCGGTAGAAAAAATTTGGGTGGTGGAATGTTGAAATCGGAAGCCGTTGATTTGGAATCCATGCCTGTTTATTTGGATTTTCAAAATGTAAAAGAAATCAAGAAAGTTTTTGAAAAGCTGAATAAAAGACAAGCATTAATTTCGATAGAGGAAATCTACACTGACGAACACAAGCAAATAGATGCTATGGTTTTTGATTTCCTGAACTTGCAAGTACCAGAAAGAAACGTTGTTATCGCAACCTTAAAACAAAAAGTTACTGAAAGAGAGAAAAAGGCGGCAACGTGAAGCCGAGCGCGTGCTGGCGGCGAAGGCGGCGAATACCCTGACGGGCACACGTCCGCAGGCGGATACATCCGCGCTGGAGCGGGAGATTGACGGGTTGGTGTATCAATTGTATGGGTTGACAGAAGAGGAGATTGCGATTGCGGAAGGGAGGGGTGAACCGTCCACGAATGAAAAACCACGAATAAACGAATGGATGGCGCGTAATTCGAGTATTCGTGGCGAGAATTCGTGGATGGTTTTCGCTGGCGGCGAAGCGGGCGAATACCCTGACGGGCACACATGAATTCCCTTCTCAGCACATGGAAGTCCTTCGGACGGGAACGGATGACCAGCGGATGAAAAGCGGATGAAATCAAGGTCAAGGCTTTGATGGGTTCCTACTGGATGGGGCTGGCGATTGCGCTTTGTCGTCCGTTGTTGCTGGCCGCAGACGGTTTGGCAAGCAGCTACGTCACTGCTTTTCGGATGGCTTTTCGCAGTAAAGTACCGCCCCGGCGAGGCGAAATCGGTCGCTGCAAGATGGTTTCCTGGCCAGACATCGCCATTGTGCAGGTTGTCAAACAGCGTGTTGAAGGTGTCCTGAGCGTGGAGCGTCGGATTGTGCAAGGCAGCCAGGCAATGGTGGCGCGCCTGATCCAAGCCACTCAAAATGGGAAAGGCGTAATCAATACGGCTTTCATTAACGGGAGAGGATTCGCTATTTCGAGAATAGACGCAAAAAATTGCGTACCTGGCGTTCTCTAACGCCAGGGTTGCGTGCTTCGTGAAGAGCGCGCTCTACGCAGGCCTGCAGCCTGCGCAACATTTTCGAGGCATGTGGACAATTATCGAATCCTCTCGCTATCTTTGCAACGGAGCGCAATTAAATCAAAAGCGGCAGAGATACACTTCCGCCGCCTGCATCCATCATACCTGCCAGGTAGGCGTCGCGGTCGTGGGCTGTCAGAATCAGCGTTATGGTCTCAGGATGGTTTTTCCGCACCCACCCTTCGAGTTCGGCGGGACGCGGCCCCGGCATTTTCAAGTCCAGTAATAGGATTTGAGGATGGAGTTCGGCAACCAGCCGCCGGGCCTCGAATCCGTTCTGCGCCTCACCGAGGACTTCTATTTCGCCAGATTGTAAGAGCATCGTGCGAAGGCCAGTGCGGGCAACAGATTCGTCGTCCGCCAATATGAGGGTGATTCTCCTCTTCTTGTTTGGGGTCATTT
This sequence comes from Lentisphaera sp., assembly GCA_020721745.1. GTDB lineage: Bacteria > Verrucomicrobiota > Lentisphaeria > Victivallales > GWF2-50-93 > DYMC01. The sequence continues at coordinate 2,055 of DYMC01000208.1, forward strand.
TGTTTCCTCCCGAACTTGACGATTTCGATTATAGCCGTTATCTTCCCTTTGCCCATAGGACGATAGTCTTTGAAAACTGTTCCTGGGTATCTGGCGGCTTTCTCCTTTACAAGGCAAATAACAGGATAAAATATCGCCTGAAGCCAACTCCCAAATCCCGATTGACCGAGCATCGCATGAATAACGACTGGAACGAAGAAGAAGATAATTTCAACCTGGCGCTTTCCCAACGCACCGAGGAACTGTACCGCGTGCCCAATCTCGAGCCGGACGCGAACGGCCTGATCGAGGCGCTCGTCCTGCCGCTGCGCGACCTAGTGGTGTTCCCGCGCATGGTCTCGCCGCTGTTCGTGGGGCGCGAAGCCTCGTTACTGGCTGTCCAGGAAGCCCAACTGCGTAATCAGACCGTCATCGGCCTCACCCAAAGCGACCCTGAAGTCGAAGAGCCGAGCACCAAGGACTTCCTGCCGGTCGGCGTGGAAATGGCGGTGGGGCGTCTCCTGCACATGCCCGACGGCTCCTCGTCCGCCCTTGTGCAGGGACGCCGCCGCGTCGAGGTGGTGGAATTCGTGCGCCTCAAGCCGTACATCAAAGTGCGCGCCCGCGTCCTGTTCGAACCGCAGACCGCCGACCGCCAGACCCAGGCGTTGATGCGCTCCGTGCTGGACCTGTTCGACCGCTGTGTGCAACTGGATCGTTCCATTCCCGAGGAGGCGCACCTCTTCGCCATGAACATCGCCGAGCCGGGCTGGCTGGCGGATATGATTGCCACTTCGCTGGCGCTCAACTTTGTCGAGAAGCAGTCCCTGTTGTTGACGACCGACCCGCGCCTGCGGCTCCAACGGATCAACAAACTGCTGGCCGAGGAAGTGGACGTGCTCGAACTCGAGGACGAGATCCACTCGCGCGTGCAAAACGAAGTGGACAAGAGCCAGCGCGAGTTCTACCTGCGCGAGCAGATGAAGCAGATCCAGACCGAACTGGGCGAAGGCGACATCTTCACCCGCGATGTGGGCGAACTGCGCCAGAAGATCGAGAAGATGGCCCTGCCCGACGAGGTCCGCCGTACGGCCATGAAGGAACTCGAGCGGCTCAACCAGATGCCGCCCATGGCGCCCGAAGTCGGCATCATCCGCACCTACCTGGACTGGATTCTGGAACTGCCGTGGACGAATTCCACCGAAGACAACCTGGACGTGAAGAACGCGGGCAAGGTTCTGGAACGCGACCATTACGGCTTGAAGAAACCCAAAGAACGCATCCTCGAATACATTGCCGTGCGCTCGCTCAAACCCAAAAAAGAACGCCAGCCCATTTTATGCTTTGTC
>DYMC01000014.1:0-14257 GCA_020721745.1 Lentisphaera sp.
ATCACCAGATTTTCCACGTTTTATTTCAACTTATTTACGATGCATGACACTAGGTCCGAGGGCTGGTGAAGGCATTTCTCGCGAAAGACAATGCGCACTGAGCGCAGGCTGCCGGCAAGTCTGGAGCCGGTTTCGCAAGAGCGCCGGCCAGGTTCCGTTTTTTTGCGGGGGAAGCGGGCCGGGTTCATAGGGAGGCAAATATCCCGCTCCTGACGGGCATCGGGAAAACTCCGGTCTGATCAGAGATGGAGGTCGCGCTTGTCCTGGTTTTTTATGCCGTCGAGCATCCTGGTGATTTTCTCGCGCTGCGCGACGTCTGCGAATTTCGCAAGTTCGGCCTGGATTGCCTTCTCGCCCGCCTCTTTTGTCTTGGGCGAGGCATAGTCGCAGAGGTATTCCTGGAGTGTGAGGAGGGCATTTGGCGTGCAGAGGTTCTGTATGAATCCTGGTATTGCGAACTCCATGAACTGCTGTCCTGTCCTGCCTTTGCGATAGCATGAGGTGCAGAAGCTTGGTATGTATCCAGTGGAAAGGAGTTCGAGCATGACCTCGTCGAGGGGGCGCATGTCCCCTATGGAGAACTGCTCCTTCTTGAGCTCCTGTCCTTTTTCCTTCCTGGTGTATCCCGCCAGTTCGATGCGGGTTCCGGCATCTATCTGGGATACTCCGAATTCGAGGACTTCGCGCCGGATTTCAGGTGTCTCCCTGGCGGTGAGTATCATCCCTGTGTAGGGGGTGGAGAGGCGCAGGACTGCGACGAGATGCTTGAAGTCCTCGTCTTTGACGATGTATTCGGGCTTGAGCTGGACTCCGTGGGCGGGCCGGATCCTAGGAAAGCTTAGCGTGTGCGGGCCGCATCCGTAGGCCTTTTCCAGGAATCTGGCGTGGGAGACCAATCCCAGTGTATCGAACTTCCAGTCGTAGAGTCCGAAGAGGGCGCCAAGGCCGACATCGTCGCAGCCGCCCTCGTATGCGCGGGAGAGGCCGTCGAGGCGGAAATCGTAGTCGCCCTTGTGTGTGTGTGGAGGATGGTATTCGGCGTAGGTTTTTCTGTGGTATGTCTCCTGGAATATCTGGTATGTGCCTATTCCCGCGGCCTTGACGGTCTTGTATCCCTCGATGTCGAGGGGGGCGGCGTTGATGTTGACCCTGCGTATGCTGCCCCTGTTTTTTTTAATTGAATAGACTTTTCGGACGGTGCCCGCGATGAATTCGGGGGTGTAGTCAGGGTGCTCTCCGAAGACGAGAATCAGGCGTTTGTGCCCGTTGTCCTCGAGCGCTTCGATCTGCTGGACGAGTTCATTTTCGGAGAGAGTTTTCCGGACGGTGGTCCTGAGGCTTCTGCGGAATGCGCAGTATTTGCATTCGTTGATGCAGTAGTTGCCGATGTAGAGCGGGGCGAAGAGGACGATTCTGTTGCCGTAGATGTTTTTCTTGAGTTCTCTTGCTGCGTTGAATATTTCTTCTTTGAACTCTGTTTTTTTTGCCGAGAGGAGGGCTGCTGTCTCTTCGAGCGAGAGGGGGTGTTTCTCCATGCTCTTGGATATTGCGGCCTTTATAGCCCCCGAGTCCTCGCGAATTTCGCAGAGTTCTCCGATGAGTTCTTCGTCTATGAACGGCTTGTAGTTCTTCGAGAGTTCTCTTTTCATTTTTGCTCCTGTTTTTTGAGCTTGACTGTGAACGTGGTTCCTTCGTTTTCCTTGCTTTGGACGCTGACGGAGCCGTTGTAGAGCTCCGCGATGCGCTTCAGTATCGAAAGCCCCAGGCCGCTTCCTTCCACCCCCTTGTTGGCGTCCTTTTTGAAGCGGACGAATTCGGAGAAGAGTCTTTCGAGTTCGTCCTGTGCCATTCCGATTCCTGTGTCGCTTACGGATATGTCGAGGAATTCGCCGGAGAGGGCCGCTCTGATTGTGATTTTTCCGTCCGGGCGGTTGTATTTGACTGCGTTTGAGACGAGGTTGTTCAAGACGATGTCCATTTCGCCTGGATCGCCTTTGAAGGGGATATCGCCTGCGCCCTCGAAGGTGATTTTGACGTTTCTCTTTGCCGCGTCAGGGGAGAAAGTCTCGATGGCTTTTTTGACTGATTCGGCGAAGTTGAAATCGGAGAGATGGCGTTTCATCTGTCCGGACTCTATGCGTGTGAGGTCGAGCAGGTCGTATATGAGTTTTTGCATTCCGTCTATTCTCGCGAGGGAGCGCGAGATCATTTTTTCGTAGTTGGAAATGCTGTCGCCGCCGGATTTCGTCTCCATGAGCCTGAGATAGCCTTCTATTGCGTTGAGAGGCGCTTTCAGCTCGTGCGAGAGGACGGACAGGAACTGGAATCGGATCTGTTTTTTTTCTTCTGCGAGTTTTTTCGCCTGTCTTTGGAGGACGAGGCATTCGCCTGCCTTTCTGACGACGAGCTTGAGTTCCTCAGGGGAGAATGGTTTTGCGAGGAAGTCGAAAGCTCCGTTTTTTGTCGCGCTGATGGCGACTTCGATGGACGCGTATGCGGTCATCATGATTGTGAGCAGGTCGTATCTGCTTTTCTGGAGGAAGTCCAGCAGTTCCAGTCCATTGCAGTCGGGCAGTTTGTAGTCGAGCAGGACGATGTCGAAGGGGCCTTTTTCCATCCGGGAGCGGAATTCGGATCCTGATCCTGCCTCCGAGAGATCGAATGACACGTCGAGTCCGATCTCCTTGACTGGAAATGAGAAGGAGCGCAGTGCTCTGACTGAGCCCCTGCGCATTCCTGGTTCGTCGTCAACGACGAGGAGTCTGAGCTTTTCGTTCATTTCATCAGCCGCCTGATTTCCTTTTCGAGCTGTTCTGGCCGTATTCCCTTGTTGAGGAGGGTGTCAGCCTTTATCCACGATCTGGTGTCGGCACTGTTGGAATCGAAGACCAGTCCTGTTTCCGCGGTGACCGCCGTGACCATGATTACCGGGGTTTCCGGATTTTTCTTTTTTAACTTGTATGACAGGATGAATCCGCTGTCGTGGTTTTCGAGCATGAGGTCGAGGACGGCGATGTCGAAGGATGTACTTTGAATGAGTTCCTCGGCTTTTTTCTGGCTGTCTGCGGAAATTGTCTCGAAGCCGAGTGACTGCATTATCATTGATGTCTGTTCGAGGAAGTCCTGGTCGTCGTCCACCACGAGGGCTTTTTTACCTTTGAACTCCTGTTTTTTTTTCATGGTTTAGTCCTTGTTGTTTTTAATATTGTTTTGCTTTTCTCGGTATGATTATTGTGAACTGGGTGCCGGTCTGTCCTTTTGCCGGGTTGCAGTTGGAGGATACTTCGATTCTGCCGTGGTGCATCTTGACGATGCCGTAGGTGACCGCGAGGCCGAGGCCTGTTCCTTTTCCTATCTGTTTTGTCGTGAAGAACGGCTCGAAAATCTTGTTGAGGTGCTCCTTCGGGATTCCGCTTCCCTCGTCCTTGACCCCGATGCGAATTTCGCCTGGTGAGTCCTTGAAGGAGACAAGCAACTTTCCTCCGCCGGGCATTGCCTCGATTGCGTTGACTATGAGGTTCGTCATGACCTGGACCATCTGGTCCGGGTCTATTTCAGCGAAAGGATCACTGCCGTTGTTTTCGAAATCGAGTTTGATCTTGTCCGGGCGGATTATCGTCTTGAGGCAACGTTCGGAGAGGAATTCGGGCACGTTTATCTGCTGGAAGAGGACTTTGTTTTTCCTTGCGAAGTTGAGGAGCCCCGAGACGATTTTTTTGCACTGTTCGGCCTGTTCGACTATGAGTTTCATGTCTTCGTAGTTCTCGGATTTTTCCGGAATGCTTTCGAGGACGAGGCTGGCGTTGAGGAGTATGATTCCGAGCGGGTTGTTGATTTCGTGCGCTATTCCTGCGGAGAGCTGTCCCATGCTTGCGAGTTTTTCCGCGTTGATGAGAGCCTGCTTGGCCTTTTCGAGCTGCTTGTTTGAGACGCTGAGGTCTGCAAGGGATTTTTTGAGTCTTTCGATGACGTATGGGAGGCACATTTCGCTTTCGGCCAGTCCGTTGAGGATGGCGACGGCGTGGTCTCTGCACGAGGGATATCCGCATGCGCCGCAGTCGAGTTCGTCCTCCGTCCGCGTCTTGCCCATTTTTGCGAGGACCTCCGTTATCTCCTTGCCGCTTGGTTTTTTCGCCCTGACATCGTCCGGATGGTATTGCGGGGCGAGGCTGATCCGGGAGTCCTTGTCCGAGTCGGATTTTCTTCCGATGTTTTCGGCGGCATAGCTGCTGACGAGCTTTCTTTTCTTATACTGCGAGATTTCATTGCTTGCCCCTGGGCCGTTTATGCAGCCCTTGCAGCAGAGCAGCTCGAGCAGCCGGGTCTGGAGGTCGCCGGTTGAAAACTCCTCTATGGCTGGGATGAAACCGTGTTTGCCGTCGGAGGCGACGACGTTTTGCGAGAGGAGATCCTCTTTCAGGTCGGCGGCCTGGAGCAGTCCTCTGCTGATGGGGAAGAGCATCCCGAGGCCTGGGTGGGGCGGGTCGAATCCATCCGTCGAGGCGGCGAACTGTTCTGGAGCCAGCGAGATATCCGCAAAGAGTCTTCTCAGCTCCTCGAACGTGAGGACGGAGTCTATTTCGTCCGGGTATCTCAACATCTCGTTTTTCTTCGCGATGCACGGGCCGATGAAGACTATTTTGGACTCTTTTCCGAATCGTTCCTTTGCTACTCTCGCAGATGCGACCATAGGTGAGCATATGGGAGCGAGGGACTTTATCATCTCGGGCTGGTATTTTTCGATGTATGTGACGATTGCCGGACAAGATGTCGCGATCATGCCGCCGCCTTTGTCTTCTGAAACCAGCCGCTGATACTCCCTGGCCACGAGGTCTGCGCCGTATGCGACCTGGCAGGCCTTGGTGAAGCCCGACTTCCTGAGCATGGCCACTAGCTGCGGAGTTTTCATGTCGTGGAACTCGGCTGGAAAACTTGGGGCTACTATCGCGACTTTTTCCTTCGCCGGCGACTTGAGGATGTCAAGCGTTTCAGGAACTGAATCAGTGTATCTTTTCGCCTTCTGCCTGCAGACTCTGACGCAGTTCCCGCAGGTGATGCATCGCTCCGGAATGATCTGGGCCTGGCCGTTCATGACTCTGATCGCCTTGGCCGGGCAGTCCCTGACGCAGGTGTAGCAGAGTTTGCAGAGGTCTCCGACCGTCTGTATTATCGAATCAGGTTTTGTCTCGGGACATGTCATTGACGTTCACCGTTTTACCGTTCAGGGGCCCGACGTTCAGCGTTCACCGTTCATCGTTCAGCGTTTTATCGTTTTCGAGTTTCGTGTCTCATGCCTGGGATTTCATATATCCCGTATCCTGCCCGCCAGCGCTTTGAGCGGGGCGGGTAAACATCCTGCATCCTGGGGCCCGTATCCTGCGCCTCCGCTCATCTGAGCACGTTTCTTTTCGAGTAGTGTGTGTGGAGGAGTTCGTGGCTTTTCTCTCCGAGGGGTTTGCCGAGGAACTTCTCGTAAATCTCCAGGATCTCCGGGTTCCTGTGCGAAAATCGCAACTGCTCATTGTTGTCTATCGAATACAGGGAGGCCATTCTGGCCTTTATCCTGCCTTGGTCGTTGTTCAGGGGCTGTCCTCCTCCGGCGATGCATCCTCCGGGGCATGTCATGACTTCGATGAAATGAATATCCTTTCTGCCGTTTTTTATCTGGTCCAGGATTTTGGGTGCATTGCCGATGCCGTTGACGATGGCAAAGCCGAGTCCGAGGTCTCCGATCTTGATTTTTCCCTCCTTGATTCCGTCCATTCCGCGGGCGAACTCGATCCTGGGGTGGGTGAGGTCTTTCCCTGTGAGCATGAAATTGGCGGTTCTGATTGCCGCCTCCATGACTCCGCCCGATGCGCCGAATAGCTTTCCCGAGGAGCTTCTTCTGCCGAACGGGGTGTCGGCCTCGGAGGGCTTGAGCGCATTCATGTTGACTCCGCAGAGCTTGAACAGTCGTGCGATTTCCCTTGTGGTGAGGACGGCATCTATGTCTGGGAGGCCTTTTTTTCCGGTCATTTCGGACCTTGCCGCCTCGAATTTCTTTGCGGTGCATGGCATGATCGAGACGCTGAATATTTTTTCCGGGGCGGTGTCAGTCTGCTTTGCAAAATATGATTTGATGAGAGCTCCGAGCATCTGCTGCGGGCTTTTGCACGAGGAGATGTTGCCGAGGAATTCCGGATAGAACTGTTCCATGTATTTTATCCAGCCTGGGGAGCAGCTTGTCATCATTGGCAGGGTGCCGCCATTTTTTATCCTCTCGACCAGTTCGGATGCCTCCTCCATGATGGTCAGGTCGGCGCTGAAGGAGGTCTCGAACACGTGTTTGAATCCGATTTCGCGGAGGGCGGTGGTGAAGACGCCGTTCACGTCTGCGCCGGATTTGAACCCGAACTCCTCGGCAACCGACACTGAGACGGCCGGGGCATGCTGGGCGACCACGACGAGGTCTGGATTGTGGAGAGCGTCGTGGACCTCCTGGAGGTAGCTTTTTTCGCGGAGCGCGCCTGTCGGGCAGACGGTTACACATTGTCCGCAGTTTATGCAGCTTGATACGTTCAGGCTCTGTTCGAATGCTGTGCACACCTCCATCTTGCTTCCCCTGCGGACGAAGTCTATGGCGGAGACCTTCTGTATCTCCTCGCAGACGCGGACGCATTTTCCGCAGAGTATGCATTTTGCGGGGTCTCTGACAATGGAGGGGCTGGTTATATCGAGGCCGACGGAGGAATTTTTCACCGGATACCTGCGTTCCCTGACACCGTATTCCTCGGCGAGCTTTTGAAGTTCGCAGTTGCCGTTTCTGACGCAGTAGAGGCAGTCGTCGGGGTGGTTGGCGAGCAGGAGTCCTATGATGGTCTTTCTGGCGTCAATGACTCTTTTGGAGTTGGTTTTTATATTCATTCCCTTGGTGGCCGGATATGAGCACGATGGGATGAGGCCTCTGGCCCCTTCGACTTCCACGACGCATATCCTGCATGCTCCGCTGGGTGCAAGGCCGTTCATGTGACAGAGGGTGGGAACTTTGATGCCCGCCCTTTCAAGCGACTGGAGGATGGTGTCGCCCTCCCTGGCCTCGATTGTCCTGCCGTTGGCGTTTATATCGAACATGATATGATCTCCTTCATGTTGTTTTGACTGCGCCGAATTTGCAGACCTGCTTGCAGAGCCCGCATTTGACGCATTTTTCCTGGACGATGTAGTGCGGGGCCTTTTTCGCGCCCATGATGGCCTTCTCCGGACATTTGAGCGCGCATGCTGTGCATCCGACGCATTTCTTCGCGTCTATCTCATATTTGATGAGCCCCTTGCATACGCCCGCCGGGCATCTTCTTTCGTAGATGTGTGCGTCGTATTCGTCGCGAAACCATTTGAGTGTGCTGAGGACCGGGTTGGGCGCGGTCTGTCCGAGGCCGCAGAGGCTTGTGTCCTGTATCACCGACGCAAGTTTTGGCAGGGCCATTATGCCTTTGAACCTCTCGAGGGTCGCCTGTCCGTCGGCCTTGTCCTCTGCGCCTGTTATTTTTTCAAGTATTGCGAGCATCTGCTTTGTCCCCTCCCTGCATGGGATGCACTTTCCGCAGCTTTCCCTCTGTATGAAGTTCATGAAGAACTTTGCCACGTCGACCATGCAGTTGTCCTCGTCCATCACGACGAGTCCGCCTGATCCCATCATTGCTCCTGCTTTCCTTATGGTTTCGTAATCCACCTTCAGATCCATGTGCTGTTCGACGAGGCATCCGCCGGAAGGCCCGCCTATCTGGACGGCCTTGAATTTTTTGCCGTTTGCGATGCCTCCGCCGATACTGAAGATAATATCCTTGATGGAGGTTCCCATGGCCACCTCCACGAGTCCTGTCCTGGCGACTTTTCCCGAGAGAGCAAACACTTTTGTCCCCTTGCTGGTGGCCGTGCCCAGGGAGGAGAACCATTCCCAGCCTCTGTCTATGATGAGCGGGACGTTTGCGAGTGTCTCGACATTGTTTATGACGGTGGGTTTCCCGAAGAGTCCGCTGATTGCGGGGAAGGGCGGCCTTGGGCGTGGCATTCCGCGCCTGCCCTCTATGCTGTGTATGAGCGCGGTCTCCTCGCCGCAGACGAATGCGCCCGCGCCCATCTTTATCTTGATCCTGAGATTGAAGCCGCTGTCGAGTATGTTCTCCCCGAGCAGTCCGTAGCTCTCGGCCCTGGCTATCGCCTCCTTCAGGCGCTTTATGGCCAGTGGATATTCGGCCCTGATGTAGATGTAGGCCTTGTCCGCGCCGATCGCGTAGGAGGCTATTGTCAGGCCTTCGAGGACCTTGTGCGGGTCGCCCTCGATGACGGCCCTGTCCATGAATGCGCCGGGATCCCCCTCGTCGGCATTGCATACCATGTATTTCTGGCTGCTGCCGGTGTCCAGCGCGAACTTCCATTTCCTGCCTGTGGGGAATCCGCCGCCGCCCCTGCCGCGGAGCCCGCTCTTCTCCATCTCGTCGCATATCTCGGCTGGAGTTCTGGTGTGCAGGGCCTTGGATAGTGCCCTGTATCCGCCGCGGGCGATGTATTCGTCAATGTCCGTCGGGTCAATTATCCCGCAGTTCTCCAGCACCCATTTTGTCTGAGGGGCGAAGAAGCTGTGCTCGGAGATCATCGGGATGCCGGGCCATTTTTCGGCGCCATCCTCCTCGTGCTGTCCCAGGATGTTTTTGGAAAGCGGCCTGCCCTTTGTCGCTGAGTCGAGGATTTCGAGCGCGATCCCGGGGGTTACTCTTCCGTAGCTGATCCTGCTCCTGCCCGGAATCTTCACGTCCACTATCGGCTCCTCGGCGCAGAGTCCTATGCATCCGACCTCGACGAATTCGACTGCCGACCGCGTTTTCGGGTCGCATTCGCGGAATCTCTCTATGATCTTGTTCGCTCCGGCGCTGATTCCGCAGGTGGCGGCGCCGATGAATATGACCGGCTTGTCTCCGCTCTGCTTTCTGAACGCCCTGAGCTGCTGCTGCAGGCTGTCATCTATGCGGCTGTCCTTTGAGCGGACGAATTCGTGGGAGAGCAGTGATAGTATTCCGCTTTTCTTTTTTTCCTGGCTCATTTGCTGCCTCCTTCAATCCTGGCTTTTTCGCGATATGACTCTATTATTCCGGGTATGTCCTTGGCCGAGAGCTTCGCGTGGAACTCGCCATTGACGGATATGACAGGGGCAAGCCCGCACGCTCCGATGCATGCTACGACCTCGATGCTGAAAAGGCCGTCGCGGGTGGTCTGGCCGGCACCGATCCTGAGCTCCCTCAGAAGGGCATCGAGGATCAGAGCGGAACCCTTCACGTGGCATGCGGTCCCTCTGCACACCATTATGTGGTAGCGTCCCGGGGGGCTGAACTTGAACTGGTTGTAGAAAGTGGCCACGCCGTATATCTTGCTGGAAGGAAGCCCGAGGAATTCGCCTATCCGCGTGATAGCGTCCTTCGGGACATATCCGAAACGCTCCTGCACGTCCTGCAGGATGGGGATCAAATTCTCCCTCGACTTGTCCTGGTATTTGCCAAGGACTTCGCCCATGCCTCTGTCGAACTGCTTCTTCATTGCACCCTCTTGTTTAGGCCGGAGAAATATGCGACCTTCTCGATCGAAGTTGTTATGTCTATTCTTTCGTTATGGATGGTCTTCGGCATCTTCAGGGGAACCGGGGCAAAGTTGAGCACTCCGCATATCCCCGCCTCCACCAGCATGTCGGCGACCTTCTGCGCGCTGCCCGCCCCCACGGTAATGATCCCGATGGATATCTTCTGCCTGCGGACCACATCCTCCAGATCGTTCACATGGTATGTGCGGCAGCCGGATATCACCCTGCCGGTCTTCTCTGGATCAGAATCAAACGCGGCGACTATCTTGAGCCTCTTGCTGCGCATGTTGAAGTATGAGAGCAGCGCCCGTCCGAGGTTCCCTATGCCGACCAACGCCACCCTTATCTCCTCGCTGTCCTTTAGGAATTCGTTTATCTTCTCCTTGAGCTCGGGTATCCTGTAGCCCCTGCGGGGAATCCCCGCGCAGTTGACCTCCATGAGGTCGCGCCTGACCTGCGCGGACGTGTTGCTCGCAAGCTCCGCCAGCTGGTGCGAATATATGAAGTGCAGGCCCTTCTGCTCAAGCTCGCTGAGTATCCTGCGGTACATGCTCAGCCTCTCCATGGTCCTGGGTGGTATCTTGTTCACGACAGACTCCGTTTTGTTACTCTTTTCACATGTGAAACTTTTCACATCACTAAAGAATACAGTTGCTTTGTCGCTTTTCAAAGCGCAGAGGCGTTATTTGTCGCAAATGCCTCGTTTGCAATAGAATATAAGGGCGGTTCGGATCTCGGTGGGGATTTTGTCCAAGCCCGGGCGGGAAGGCTGGAGCCTAGCCCAAATTTCGCGCCCTAACCCGTTTTTCCTGCGAAAAACGGGCTAGGGGGCGGTGCATGTGCGGATGCGGAAGATTGGATCATGTTTTTTCCGCCAATACGGGGATATCTCGCGTAGCATTTTGATGATTGGCGGGAGTTTTTCTGCGATGAAATCCATTTCCTCCTCGCTGTTGTATCTTGAGAGGCTGAAGCGGAGCGAGCCGTGTGCGGCGGTGTATGGCACGCCGATGGCGCGGAGGACGTGCGATGGTTCGAGGCTTCCGCTGGTGCATGCGCTTCCGCTCGATGCGCATATGCCCATCTGGTTGAGCATGAGGAGGATGGCCTCCCCCTCGACGAATTCGAAGCTGATGTTGCTGGTGTTGGGCAGTCTGCTCGATATGTCGCCGTTTACCCTTGTGCATTCGACAGATGCGAGAAGCTTGCGCTCGAGGCGGTCCCGCAGCCTGGCGACCTTGTCCCTTTCCTCCCCTATCTTTTCCGCGGCCAGCTCGCATGCCCTGCCAAATCCGACTATGGATGCCACATTTTCCGTGCCGGCGCGTCTGCCGCGCTCCTGGTGGCCGCCTATGATAAATGGCTTGAACCTGACTCCCCGGCGGACGTAGAGAGCGCCGACCCCCTTTGGCGCGTGGAGCTTGTGCCCGGACATCGAGAGCATGTCCACCGGCATTTTGGAGAGGTCTATCGGGATCTTGCCGGCGACCTGGACGGCATCGGTGTGGAAGAGGGCGCCCCGCGAGTGGGCGATGCGGCATATCTCCTCGACGGGATAGATGTTTCCGATCTCGTTGTTGGCCCACATGGCCGAGACGAGAGCGGTATTGGAATCCACGTTCTTCGCGATGAAATCCATATCAATCCTGCCAAGCCCGTCCACGGGTATTTCGACGACTTCGTATCCCCTCCTGGAAAGTTCCTTGCCTACGTTGAGGACAGCGGGATGCTCGACCTTGCTAATGAGAAGCTTCTTCCTCGGCTCCATGACTCTCAGGGCGCTGAAGATGGCGGCATTGTCGCTCTCGGTTCCGCAGCTGGTGAATATGATCTCCGTGTCGGACGCCCCGAGAAGGCCGGCCACCGATGCGCGCGCACGGTCAATCTCCCTCTGCACCTGCCCGCCGAAGTGGTGTATGCTCGAAGGATTTCCGTATAGGTCCGTGAGAAAGGGCTTCATCGCCTCGAAGACCTCCGGGGCGACCTGGGTCGTGGCGTTGTTGTCGCAGTATATGACCTTCCCGATGCTCTTCACTTGACCTCCTCCACGGTGATCTCGGGGCAGATGAATTCGCGCAGTTTCGCCTCGATCGTGTTCTTGAGTGTGAGATGGGAGACCGGGCATGAGGAGCAGCGGCCCTGCATCCGGACGAGCACCTTGGCCCCCTGGATGTCGACCAGCTCGACGTTGCCGCCGTCGTTCTGCAGATGCGGCTTTATCTCCTTGTCGAGGACTTCCTGGATGCGCATTATCTTCTGGACGACCGTCATGCAGACGAATCCGCCCCTCCCGTCCGTGGCGCATGGCTTGCCCTTCCAGACCTCGTCGAGAATCTCCTGGATTTCGTCAAGGCAGGCTCCGCACGCGCCTCCGGCCTTGGTGTAGTTGGTGATGTCCTCGACGCTGTGCAGCCTGTTCTCGATAGCCACCTTGCGAATTTTTGCGTCGGTCACTCCGAAACATTTGCAGACGAGCCTGCCCTCTTCGGATTCGTCCTTGCCGGCCGGGCTCTTTTCGCCCCTGTAGTTGGCAATCGCCGCCTGCAGGGCCTCCATTCCCATGACCGAGCAGTGCATCTTCTCCTCGGGAAGCTCTCCAAGCATGTCCACAATGCCCTTGTTGGTGATCTTTGCGGCATCTTCGAGCTTCATGCCCTTCACCAGCTCGGTCAGAACCGATGAGGAGGCTATGGCGCTCGCGCAGCCGAAAGTCTGGAACTTCGCGTCGGTTATGGTCCCGCTTGCCTTGTCTATCTTGAGGGTCAGGCGCAGTGCGTCCCCGCAGGTGATGTTGCCGACCTCGCCGACCGCGTCCGGATTCTCCAGCTCGCCCACGTTCCTCGGATGGAGGAAATGGTCCATGACCTTTTCGGTGTAATTCCACATCCTGGTGCCTCGGTTTTGATTCAGGGCTTAAGTTAACAGCCGAAGGCGAACTTGCAAGGATGGTAAAAGGTTTCCGGCATGACTGAGCCGCAGCCGGATACGATTCCGGCTTGCCATATTGAAAGCGCGGGCTAATGTATCCAAGTAAATATTCACCTGAGTAAGAGTTCGGCTTACTGAACTCTTGCCTGGCAACTGAGGTGGCTCTTGGCTCCATCTTCGGACAGCGCACTGGAGTTCAAGCGGCGGAAAATCGCGCGGACCAGGCTTGCCGTGCTGGCGACAGGCTGGCTCAAGGCCTTTTCCGACGCGCTCCTGCTCTGCTCCGTGCCTGCAGCAGCGGCAGTCCTCTCCCTCAGGATGCTCGGGATTTCCGCGTCGTCCTCCGCATACCCGGCCGCCGGGACAGCCCTGCTCGCGGCGCTCTATCTGTCTTCCAGGAATTTTTCGCCGGCAAAATCCTCCGAGGGGGTCGCCGCCTGGCTTGACCACATGTCGTCGGGAGGAGGGATGCTCATGGCGGCCGAAGAGAATGTGGACATCATGGATCCGTCGTGGGAGCAGCGATTCCGCGATCTCAGGCTCCCCAGGCTCGACCTTCGCGTCACGCGCCTCGTCGGCCCGATGCTCCTTTCCGCCCTGCTCTTTGCCTTTGCGATTTTCGCGCCAATGCGGGAGGCGAGGGGCACCGCCAAGCCGCGGCGGATGGATATCTCCGGACAGACAGCGATGCTCAAGGATGAGCTTGGCCGTCTCGACGAGATGGGCCTGATCCAGGAGAGGAGGGTCGAGGAGATACTCGAGGAGATGAGAAAGCTGGAGGAGAACCATTCCGCGCTCGACCCCGCGAGAAGCTACGAGGAGCTCGACGCGCTCGAAACCGCCCTAAAAAATGCGGCCGAAAGCGGATTTGCGAATTTCGCAAAGGCGGCGAAGCTGTCCGCCGAGTTCGAGTCGGCTGTCTCTGCCCTGAAGGAGTCGCCATCGGGAGAGTCGGAGAGGAAAATCCGCGACGCGGCCGAAAAGCTCAAGGACTTCCTCGAACAGAACCAGGAGTTCCGCGACATGCTGGTGAAAGGCGGAATAATGTCCGAGGAAGACATCAGGGACATCATGGAGGCAAGGATGCCTTGCGACAAGGAAACACTCGAAAAGATAGCTCGCTCCGCGAAGGAGCTCAAGCAACGCTCCAGTTGCTCGGCGAAGGAGCTCTGCTCGTCGGGGCTCTGCAGGAAGTCGGCGGAGGATCTCGAGGCCTATCTCGCGGCGAACAAATCGGGAAAGGAGTCCTGCGAAGGGGCAGTCCTCCTTTCTCCCGAGCAGGAGGCCTATCTGTATGGGCAACCCGGATCGGGGGGCGTAGACCGGGGCAGGGGAGACGCACCCATGTATCTCGGCTCACAGAGCCCTGAGATAAAAATGGGAGACAAGCGCAAGATCGAAAGCGGAAGCATCAATCCGGAACTGGGCGAAAGCGTCGGTTTCTCCTTCTCCGCTCCAAGCATGGAAGAAAATAGCGGAGCCGCCATATCAACGGATGCAGGCTATTCCCCTGAAAAAGGAGGAACAGGCAGAAAACGGAAACTCTCCCCGGAGGAAAGCTCCGCGACAAGAAAATTCTTCTCCAAATAATCGTTTCTCGCGAGAAACGCGAGAAACGATTATATATATTCCGCGCAAGGCCGGGAGAAATAAATTTCTAATAAATATTAGTATTTAATATCATTTTTAAATTTTTTACTTGTTTTAATTTGCCATATC
>DYMC01000014.1:14357-21514 GCA_020721745.1 Lentisphaera sp.
TTTCGGAGGGTGTGAACATGAATGAGCCAGTGGCTCCAGAGCAGCCCCAGGATCAGCAGCAGTACGCGTCCTACCACGAGGTGGAGGCGGCGAAGAGGATTTCCATCCAGGATATCAAGGAACACATGACTGGCCCGGTGGTCTCCCTGATATTCCACGCGGTGGCGATATCGTTCTTTGGCAGCATAATAATTTTCGATCCTCCGGAACAGAGGAAGGAGATCGAAGTTGAGATGACCGAGGTGGATATCAAGGAACTGGAGAAGCCGCCAGAACCGCCCAAGACCGAGGAGGTCGAGGTCGAGCAGGAGGTCGAGATTGAGCGGCCCGATGTCGTAAGCGACGTGCAGGTCGAGGTCGAGGACGCTCCCATGGTTGACGCTCCAACCGACGTTGTCGTCCCCAATGTTCTCGCGATAGCCCCGTCGAATTCGGCGCTTGTCCTCCCCGGCGCGATGGCTCTTCGCTCCGGAACTGGCAGGAAGTCGGCCATAAAGAAATACGGCGGCAGCGGAAAGACGGAAATATCCGTGAACAAGGGCTTGAGATGGCTCAGAGACCACCAGAACCCCGATGGCAGCTGGGGCGAAGCCTGGAATAAGAAAGCGTTCCTCACAAGTGTGGCTCTTCTCGCCTTCCTCGGCCACAACGAGACACCATCGTCTCAGGAATATGGCGCATGCGTGCTCAAGGCGATAAGACGGCTGATTGACATGGTCAACACCCGGGGCGGAAATGGCCTCGTGAAAGAGGATGGCGCCACCTACGGTCATGCCGCAGTCGCATATGCCCTGTCGGAAGCATACGCCCTGACACGCATACCCATGGTGGAGACGGCGATGAATACCATGATCGAAACCTTGGTCAAAGGACAGAACGCCCAGGGGGGATACAACTACGGTCACGACAATACGAAAGGTCGTTTCGACCTTTCCGTGAGCGGATGGCATTACCAGGCACTCAAGGCGGGCTTCTCAGCCGGGTCCACGGTTCCAGGCCTCGAACAGGCCATCGAGAAGGCTGTCAAGGGCATGAAGAAAGTCATGTATACTGGAGATGGTTTTAGGTATTCAGCGGGGGGAGGCAAAGAGGCCGGAGGAACATCTCCCACGATGACAGCCGCAGGCAGCCTCTGCCTGCAGTTGATGGGCGAAGGCAAGTGCCGTGAGGTTGGGACCTCGATAAAGTGGTTGCGGGAAGTTAACGCCGGAGAGCTCATGAAATGCGAATGGAAGGGGATTGACAATTGGAAAGGTCCAAAGGGTTGGCCTCTCTACATGTGGTATTATCAGACCCAGACCATATTCCAGTATACCGATGGATCAGGTTCCCTCTGGAAAGACTGGAACAAGGAGTTCCAGAATGCGCTCCTGAAGGAGCAGGAAAGCGATGGGCACTGGACAAGCCCGAGGAAAAAATACACCAAGGACCCCAAGGCGAAAGAAGAAGGTGGCGAGAGTGTCCACATCTTCGGCCAGAAGCCTCTGGATTTGGATGTCTATTCGACAGCCCTCTGTGTCCTGATGCTCGAAGTTTACTACAGATATCTGCCTACGTTCAAGGTGGTTACTGCTCCCGCGGCTCCCGCAACTGGTGGTGGCGGATCGGGATCGGAAAAGGACACGTCAGGCCTCATCATCGAGTAGATGTAAATATTCACTGGAATCTTTATTCCAGTGGATATTTACTTTTCATTTCTGTCGGAGCTGCGGGAAGAATATCACGTCGCGGATGGATTCGGCTCCTGTCAGCAGCATGACGAGCCTGTCTATGCCGATTCCCATTCCTCCGGCCGGCGGCATTCCATGCTCGAGGGCGGCGAGGAAGTCCTGGTCCGTCTTTCCGGCATCCTGTATCTCCCCCTGCTGCAGCGAGAAGCGCTCCTTCTGCTCTGCCGGATCGTTGAGTTCGGAATATCCCGGAGCTATCTCCTGCCCATTTATCTCCAGCTCGAACACATCCACCTTGGAAGGATCGTCCGCGCAACGCTTCGCGAGAGGAACCAGCTCGACAGGAAGCCTGGTCACGAAAGTCGGCTGTATGAGGGTCGGCTCGACGGCCTTCTCGTAGACCTCGTGCGTTATCTCCCCTTCGGTCATCCCCCCGACTTCGAGGCCGAGCGAGGATGCTTTTGCGATTTTCGCAGCCTTGTCGAGGGTGAACCAGTCCGGTCCGGCGACACCCTTTACCGCGTCGTCGTAGTCTAGTCTTCTCCAGGGAGTGGATAGATCTATCTTTGTCCCGTCGGCTTTTTCGATCATCTTCGAGCCGTTGATTTTCTCCGCTATCGAGCTTATCAGGCTCTCGACCAGCTCCATCATTGTCCGGCAGTCGCCGTAGGCCTGGTATATTTCGATCATGGTGAACTCTGGATTGTGCCTTCTGGACATTCCCTCGTTGCGGAAGTTGCGGTTCAGCTCGAAAATCTTGTTGAATCCGCCGACGAGGAGGCGCTTGAGGTATAGCTCGGGAGCTATCCTCATGTACATTTTGCTGTTCAGCGCATTGTAGAAGGTCTCGAAGGGTCTCGCCTGCGCCCCGCCCGGTATCGGCTGGAGCATAGGCGTCTCGACCTCGAGGAAGTCGCGCCCGGAGAGGAAAGCCCTGATCTGGCGGATGATATCGAGGCGCTTCCTGAAGACCGCCACGCTCTGCTCGTTCATTATCAAGTCCAGATATCTTTGGCGGTATCTCTGCTCGACATCGGCGAGTCCGTGCCACTTCTCGGGCAGGAACCTCAAGGCCTTCGAGAGCAGTTTGAAGGATGAAGTTTTTATGGAAAGCTCGCCCTTCCTCGTGAGAAAGAGCGATCCGCAGACACCTATGAAATCACCTATGTCAAGAAGCCTGAACTGCGCGTAGGCATCGTCGCCCACCACATTCTTCTGCACATAGACTTGAATCCTGCCGCTGAAATCCCTTATGTCGAGGAAGGACGACTTGCCCATGTCCCTGATGGCGGTGATCCTCCCGGCCGCCCTGACCACGACCTCCTGCCCTTCCTGATGCCTTCCGCGCACATCGGATATCTTGCCGTCCGTCTCGAAAGCCCCGCCGTAGGGGGCCACTCCCATCTCCCTCCATCGGTCAAGTCCGGCCCTGCGCCGTGCGAACATCTCGGATTCGCTGAGCTGCGGCGGAGCGGGCTCCGGAGCGTTCAATTCCTTGTTGTCGCCGTTCATAGCTCCTCCTTCATCACAGGCATTCCGTTCTCCTCGACATAGTCAACGTCCTTCATGGCCTTCCTGCCGCCAACGACCAGGATGGAGCCCTCCTCGGGGTCCAGCACGAATGTCGGGCTCGTGTCAGTCTTCGAATAGACATCCTTCTGCTCCAGTTCGCAGTTGATGTCCAGGACATAATGCACGTAGACGGAGGGTGATATCTGCAGCAGCACGTGGGTCCTGTTGAGCATGTCGGTCTCAATCTTCGGCTTGACGTTCCCCGTGTCGTATCCGAGCCTTCTGACGTTGTAGACCTTGTCCTTGTCCTCGACCATGATTGCCACGTATTTGTTCTCCTTGTCGTAGAATGAGAGCAGCTTCACCGTTCTCGGAAGTGGCTCGGCGGCCCCTTCCTTGTGGTAGAGCTTCGGGACGCCGAGCTCCTTCTCCCATAGCGTGACACCGTTGAAGATGGTGAACGATGTCGTGCCGGTCTCGTAGGCGCCGCCTAGGCTGCTGTGCCCGACGATGGCCTTTATGCTGTATGCGCCCGGCTTGTCCAGGACGTAGAGCTTGTTCACCGGGACGAGGATGGTCTGCTCGGTTCCGGGCGCCATCACGAATCCGCTCATGGGGTTGTAGTTGATGTTCTTTTTCTCGGCGTTGATGCCGCCCGGGCCGTGGATTGTGAACTCGACGTAGCCGCGTGGAGAGCCGGGCCTGTCGTCTTCGCCAAATATCAGCGCCTTCCCGCTCAGGTTTCTGACTGTCAGCTTCGCAAGGATGTTCTCGTAGAGCAGATAGGACTCCTGGTTCACCGCCAGCCCCACCCCCACCTGTGCGGGAAGGAGGATCGGCGCCAGGATGAGGAAGACTGAAAGCAGCTTTTTCATATTTACCTCTCCAGTTTTCTCTTTATGGCCTCCGCCACGGCCACGGCATCAACCGCCTCGTGGCAGTTACCCGAAGTCCGCGAACAATAGCGTCTGAAACATTTTATGCAAGAGCCCGATTGGAAAACCATGTGGCCCCCGCCGTAGGGACCGGTCATCGCCGGGTCCGTCGGACCGAACATGGCAAAGACCGGAACGGACAACGCCGCGGCTATGTGCATCGGGCCTGAATCCACGCAAAGCATCGCCCGGCCCATCCTTATCAGCTCGAAGAGCCCGGGCAAACTCGTCCGTCCCGAGAGATCAACCACATTCCCGACGGATTCCGAAGCGGCAATCTCCGCGCAGGCCGCCGAATCGTCGCGGGACCCGGCAAGCACGAAGACAATGTCCGGACAGGATTTCCGCAGATTCTCCAGGACCGAGATGAAAAACGAGGAGGGCCACTTCTTGCTCTCCCATCTGGCGCCGGGGGCGACTATCAGCAACGAATCCCCCTGCCGGACTCCACTGGCCTCCAGAAGCGCCATGACGGCATTGGCGGCCCGTTCGTCCCTTTTTACCTCGAAAGCCGGAACGCTCCTCTCCTCTCCGAACACGCCGCAGGCAAGGGCGCAATTCCTCTCCACCGCATGGACGCTTCCGGCGACCGATATCGCATTGTCGTAGAATATCCTCGATATGCGTTCGGACGGATATTCAAACCCGGCCACATTGCCGGCTGCTGAGCACCATGCGAAGAACGCATTCCTGAGAAGCCCCTGGAAGTCAACGGCAAGATCGTAGTTCCCGGCTCTCAGCCTCTTCCGCAGCGAGAAAAACGCCGACAGGAACTCCAGCGGAGAAGAAAGAGCGCGTCTGTCGAAATGAATGACTCCATCCACTCCGGGATGCAGAGCCACCACGTCGGCCAGAGACTTGTTCACCAGCCAGTCTATGCGGGAGTCCGGATTCAGTCTCCTCAAAAGGGAAACCGCGGGAAAACAGTGGATGATGTCCCCCAGACTGCTTGTCTTTATTACAAGTATCCTTTCCAAGAATGCACCAGATTTGGAAGTCTGTCTCGATCGGACGAAACAACCGCAACCGAGCCCGATAATCTGCCCCGGAATCCGGCTTTATCAAGTTTCAGCCCTGATCTTGTTCTCCTCCTCCAGATCAAGCAGATGCACAATGTCGCCTTCATGCCTCTCGCCGTTCAGAAAAATCCTGCGCTGAGACGATGATCCAGCCTCGGATCGGACAATCTCGATTTCAATCGGAGGCAGCGGCCCGCCCGCCGCCGCAGCAGCATCAAGCGGTTCGAGAAGGTAGTCCAGCCTCCCGCTCTCATTCGCAAAGACAGTGACAAGCTCGATGGTCGTTCCCGTGTCAGGGCATCCCCTGTGGCCGCCGAGCAGCAGCGGGGAGATTTCTCCGCAGTCGTTGCCCTCCGAAGCGACGATTCGCCCGAAAAGAGAAGTCTCCAGCCCGGTCTCCACGCGTCCGTCGAAAAATGGAGAGATGAATTCAAGTCTGATCATGTTTTAAATATCCACCACCATCTCCACTTTTGCAATCGTGCCCTTCCGCGAAATCCACCAAAAAGACACTGGCGCGCCGGAATTTCGCCGGGCGACCACTTTCCGCGCAACCCCATTTGCATTCCGTGAATGTCGGGGTTATACTCGTGCTACAAAAGAGCCACTCGGATCGGCCAATTTTGCAATTGGCTCCAACACCAACCCCCGAGTTGAAAACAAAATGACTGAAAACAGCTTCTACGGCCTCGGCATCGCGCCAGGAATCCTGGACATCATAAACGCCCTCAAGTTCACTGTCCCAACCCCCATACAGCACAAGGCCATCCCGATCGCAATACAAGGCAAGGACGTGATCGGAGTGGCCCAGACTGGCACCGGCAAGACCCTCGCATTCGGAATACCCATGGTCCAGAGGCTGGCGGGAAATCCCGGAAGCAGGGGGCTTGTCCTCGTCCCCACCCGCGAACTCGCCCTGCAGGTCAACGAGGCGATTGCGAAACTCGCACCGGCATTCAAGCTCCGCACGACCGTCCTCATAGGAGGTGAATCCATACGCCCCCAGATAGACGCATTGAGACGCAACCCCGCCATCATAATCGCCACACCCGGGAGGCTCAACGACCACATCGAACAGCGGCTGGTGACCATGGACAAAGTCTCGATCCTCGTCCTCGACGAGGCCGACCGCATGCTCGACATGGGATTCCTCCCCCAGATAAGACGCATAATACGGCTGCTGCCGAAAGAAAGACAGACCATGCTTTTCTCCGCGACAATGTCGCAGGATGTCCTTCGAATAGCCTCCGCATACATGCGCCTGCCGATAACCACCGAAATCGCACCGTCAGGCACCGCCCCCGAACTGGTATCGCAGGAGCTCTTCGTGGTGAGAAAGGAGAAGAAACCAGCCCTTCTGGCGGAAATCCTGAGACAGTATCCCGGCGCAGTCCTGCTTTTCGTCAGGACCAGGCACAACGCCGAACGCGTGGCGAGGTCCCTTAGGGAAAACGCATTCTCGGTGGCGGAAATCCACTCCGACCGATCCATGTCCCAGCGCAGAGAAGCCCTCAGCGGCTTCAAGAGCGGCAGATACAGGATACTCGTCGCCACTGACATCGCCGCCAGAGGAATTGACATCACCGGCATAGAGCTCGTGGTCAACTACGATATCCCGGACGACCCCGAGAACTATGTCCACAGGATAGGAAGAACGGGCAGGGCCGGAATGGAGGGGCATGCAATCAGCTTCGCAAGCCCCGACCAGCTCGCGGACGTGCGCCGGATAGAACAGATAGTGAAGACGACGATTCCAATTTCAAAGCATCCCGCGATACCGAGCGAAGAATTCCTCCCGGCTTTCAAGGCGAGCAAGGCCAAATCCTTCCTCCCGCCGGGATTCCGTAGATCCAGAATACCAAGACGCGTAAGAATCTTCTGAAATGGCGTCATCCGGCCGCATCGAGCATGAAACCAGAAAAAAAAGATTTTCCGCTAAAACCGCTTGACATCACGCAATCGTTGCGCTAGCCCGTTTTTCGCAGGAAAAACGGGCTTTAGCCCAAATTTCTTCGCTTTCC
>DYMC01000209.1 GCA_020721745.1 Lentisphaera sp.
GCCACGCGGCATGCAAAAACTCTAAAATAAACTAACTAAACTAACAACGTCCCCATGTCGTCCTGCGACAGATCCCCGGCCGGGATGTCGTCAGCAAAGTGCCCCATGACCTCGCAGGCGAGCGCCGGATAAGAAAGCCCCCCGCCATCTGCCATCGGGCAAGGGTCGCGTCGTCTACCCGGGGATAGGTCTCGGGCAAGAGGAGGCCCCCGTCGGTCGCAAGACCCATCATGACCGCGTCCTTGAACGGGATGGGGTCGATCCCCCCATGGTGCTGATGTATCTCATGACCTAAAATAGCACCTCGTTTTTTATGGAGACAACGATTCCCAGACCCGCCACCATCACAAACCAGATGATTTCAAGCGCAAACGCGCATCTACCAAAGGTTTCCATGTTCATGACCGACCCCCTATTGTCGCAGACCGTTCAACCACTCTGCCCCTTGCCAGCCTGGAAGGCAACCATACAGGTGTAGGCCACCACGACCAGACCGCCAAGGAATGTGGCGAAGAAAAGGACCGTGCTGCCCCAGTCCGTAACCACTCTGTAATCGAAGATGCTGTAACCGAATCCCCCCACATAGGCCATTCGCAGTGCCTCGCGGGCATAAGACATCAGCAGGATGGTCCCTAAGGCGAAAAGGGCGCTGTTTACGGCATATTCCACGGGTGCCTGTCTGGCTTTCGAGAGGTAAAAAAGGAGCAACAGGCCGCTTATGGCACCCACGAGAAAAAACGGATTGTAGATGAATTCTAGCGCCTTGGGAATGGTCAGGACCCACCAGATGCCTACTGCAGCCTGGACGGCCGTTCCCCAGAATGCGAGCCTGGCCCCGAGGGAGGCCACAAAGGCTACATAGGACGCATTGTAATCGACCCTGTCCCGGAAATACCAAGCATACAGCATGAGAAATATCCCAGCCATGGCAAAGGATGGGACGATGAAATGGAGTATCCGGGGAAGCTCGAATGCGTAAAGCCCATGCCCGGATACGTCCACAGTGAGGCCGTTTACGAGCCATTCCCTCCACTTGTCTGGTTGCAGCTGCTCAACGGACAGGGCATGGATGATGACGGCCGACACCAGTACCGACGCAATGGCGATAATAGACCAGAGGACGTTTCCACCTGTCTTCCGGCTCCCCAGATAAAAACCGTAAAAGGCATAGAAGGCTACCCCGATGGCAAGGAGAAAGCCCATGGTCCACCAGGCCGACATGACGTTGGCGGTATACCAGAATGGATCGTAGATGACCTGGACAAAGAGCAGAGGGGCCACGCCAAGCACAATGGCCACGGAGAGCATGATGGTGACGGCCCGAGCAAGAGCACGCGACAGACGCATCCCATCATGACCTCCCCGAAGCCTGCCCCACAGGGAGATGAAAGCCCCCCCGACCACGAAATTGACGAACATGATGTGGAGGGCGAAGGTCAGAACCATCAGTATCTGGAAGACCAGGGGGTGGAAAGGGATACCGCTCGGGTCACGCATTGCCTGGAGAAATTCTGCGATTTCCATGGATACACCTCCTATCGCACCAGGGAGGCGAGATACGCCCCCGCGGCAAGCCTGTCCTCATCCGTTCCTACAAACGGAGGCATGTAAGGATAACTCTCTAGGGCCAGAAGGAAGTCGGCAAGCTCCTCGGGCGAGCTCATCCCAAGCCTTGAAATTAGCACTGGCAGGGGCCGGATGATGCCAGCTCTCTCCAGGGCATGACAGTTGCCGCACTGAAGCAGGATGACTATCCGGCCCGCCTCAACAGGATGCACTCCTGGAGCATCCTTGATCTGGTCAGGTACGAAGAAGAGGTTTTTCAAAAAACCTTCCGTCCCGAAGCGGACCGTTTCGGCGGTGACCTTCTTGGCAGGCAGGTCATGGGCCACGATCTGGTTGCTGTAAAGGTAGTTGTCTATCACATACGGACGCCTGATCCCCTCCCGGATCCCCTCCGCCGCCCCTATGCCGGCAAAAAGCACCAAAACGAGGATTGTTCCTGTGACCGTGTTGACACGCCATGGGCTCACAAACCCGAAAATGATAAACGAGGTTGTCACGATGGCAAGGGACCCGATGGCCACGGTTCCGAGCTTTTTCAAGTAGGGAAGCGTCCCTTCGAAAAGAAGCGCCTTCGCTGCCTCCGGAAGGGAGAAAAGATACCATGTGCAAAAGAAGCCCGCTGCAGCCATCCCGCCGATCCCCCAGATGGCCGCCTTCCTTGTGATCCATTTCCTGACGTCCTGGTTGTCCAGGCGGCTTGCGACAATAATCGCATAAAGGCCTGCGATTCCGAACATGAGGCCGGTCCTCATGAAGAGCTGCGGCCAGTAGGTCCTGTTGAAGAAACCGTCGAAAAAGCCCCCAGTCTCGACCCATTTGCCTGAAGAGAGCATGAAGGAGAGTATCCCCGTGATGATGATCATGCTGATCCAGGCCGCCCAGGCGTAAATCCACCCGATCCGCAGGTGGGTCCGGGAATCAATCTTCCCGAAGGTGTAATAGTAGGTATAGATCGTGACAATCTCGATGATGAAGAAGACCCACTCCGTCGCCCACCCCCATACGTAGTTGTGGATCAGGCCCGAGATACCCCTCGGGCTTGCCACAGTAGACGAGAACCATATGCCCACGCCGGTGAGGGAACCGGAAACGAAGCAGAAAAGAAGGATAAACAACGTATATTTTTTCAGGAAATCGAGGAGTTCGGGTCTGTTTCGGCGGATCGCGTCCCGCTCCACGGAAACGGTGAACCAGAAGGCACCGGTAGCAAGGTGTGATGGAAGGATATGAAAGGACGCGATCAGGGCGATGAGCATGCCCGAGGTGAAGGATGGTAACTCAAAAAACGGATACATGAAACCTCCTCACGGAACAGGTTGATGATCGGTTGTCTGTCGGAGAAAAGGGTGGGGAAAAAAGATAGACCCGAAATCAGGAAATGGCCTCGAGCACGATGCGGTGCTTCATGAGGTCTGTGGTTGCGATCCTGGCCTTGACGACCCTGGGGACATCGAGAATCCCTGGATCCTGACCCCGCCCTCGCAGGGCTCGACGAGTGTTGCGTCCTTGAGGATCTCTTTCTCCTTTCCTTCCTTTCTCAAAAATACCGTGGATTGACACATGAATCCTGCCTCGCTTGATTTGGTTGACTGGACGGGCGATCCATCCGATAATGCCTACATCTTTTTTTCTTTATAGCATCGGCGTATTTGGATGGGCAAGACCGAAAAAAAATCAAATACCGCACCAAGGGGGTCACCGGAGATATAGTCAAAACTGGTGTATGACCCGATCCTGACGGAACGG
>DYMC01000015.1 GCA_020721745.1 Lentisphaera sp.
AAAAATGACAGCCGCCGGAGTTATTTATAGTTATTTGAAATACATGACACTAGCCAGCCCTCGCCGCGATGATGCGGCGGATGGATTCAGCACTTTTCTTCCTCTTTATCTCGCGCTCGCGCCGCTGCGCCTCGGAACGCGTGGGATAAGATTCCGAATACGCAAGGTAAATATTCACTGGACTACTTCTCCAGTGAATCTTTACATGTACGGATTCTGTAAACGAACATAGTTTACTGAATACGTACTGTCCTCAATATCCTCCGCATGCCCAACGTAGAAACGACCAGTCATGGAACTTTGGAGAATGTAGACGTAATACATAAAATGAAGTGGTCGGGGCGACTGGATTTGAACCAGCGACTTCTTGGTCCCGAACCAAGCGCTCTAGCCAAGCTGAGCCACGCCCCGACGAAAACTCAACACCAATCCAACGAAAGCTTGGTGTCCCCAATCGGATTCGAACCGATATCTGCTGGCTGAGAACCAGCAATCCTAAGCCGTTAGACGATGGGGACATGCCACCCAACCAGAGTTTAAATCTGAACAATTAGGGCGATATTTCAAAATAACCGGCAATTGGTGGAGCCAATGGGACTTGAACCCACAACATCCAACTTGCAAAGCTGGCGCTCTAGCCAAACTGAGCCACGCCCCGGAAACAAAAAGGCAATATATCCCTTCCTGCGAAATTCGCAAGTATGGAATCAAACACAGGTCAGATGTCGGTGTTCTCCGGCTTCTTCTCCCCTGGCACCCCTATCTTCACGACCACCCTCTTGAGCTTCGGATTGTCCGTCTCGACGCTCTCGGTGATTATCTCCGCATCGTCCTTGAGAGTGGTGTGTATCACGCGCCTCTCATGGGAATTCATAGGCGGAAGGGTGACGCTGTCGCCCCATCTTTTGACTTCCTTCGCCGCATCCAGAGCCTGCTGTTTGAGTATATCGTCTCTGTTTTCGTCACTTCCACGGCTTGGGGCTTCGGATCTGGTGCCGCCGAAGCCTTCATCCCTGTCTCTTCTCGGTCTGTCGCCGTGCCTTCTGTCATCCCTTCCGCCCTCTCTCCTGAATCCATCTCTTCCGCCGTCTTTGTCCCTCGGGGCGCGATCCTCTCTTCTGGCCTCCCCTCTTCCGCTCCTGCCATCGGCGTATCCGTCAACATCAATCACTATTCTCGGGAAGGCGCTGTCGAACTTGAGCATCATGCGGTTCACTAGGAACTGAAGGCTGTCGAGGGCCTGTCCTCTCTTCCCGATAATCCTTCCTGCCTCCTCGCTCTTGGCTTTGACGATGATTCTTCCATTCTTCTCCTCTGCAGTCACTTCCGCCTTCAGCCCGAGGTAGTCCAGCATCGTCGCCAAGGTCGTCACTGTCTTCTCGATCATCTCCGGCATCTGCATTCCTGATTCCATTTCGGTCTCTCCTTCTTTCTTTTTTGAATATGTTTAGGCTGTCCCCTTCTCCTTCCTCAGAAGGGGCATGTATTTGCTCGTCGCAAGCTGCAATATGCTTATGGCCTGGCTGACGGTCCAATAGAGGGTCAGTCCCGACGGCAGGGAATAGAGCATGAAAAGCATTATCAAAGGCATGAAGGCCATTATCTTCTGCTGCATCGGGTCGGCGGAAGTCGGTGTCATCTTCTGCTGGAGGAACATGGTTCCGGACATGGCCAGGACAAGAGGGTTTATCGGAATCGGTATTCCCGGGATGAAGAGGCTGTCCGGGCGCGAAAGGTCGGTCGCCCACAGGAATGACGCCTGTCTCAGCTCGACCGCCCCGTTCAGCGTGTTGTATAGCGCGAAGAAGACGGGGATCTGGAGCAGGATAGGCAGACAGCCTCCGAGCGGATTGACTCCATGCTCCTTGTAGAGAGCCATCACCTTGGCGTTCATCTTCTGCGGATCGTTCTTGTGCTTCTCCTTTATCTCCTGCACCATTGGCTGGAGCTTCTGCATCTTCTTCATCGAGGCGTTGGCCTTCTCGGTGACAGGCCAGAAGACCAGCTTCACCAGCACCGTCAGGATGATTATGCTCAACCCGTAGTTGGCCACGTGCTTGTTGAGCAGCACCAGAAACGAAAGCAGCAGCTGTGATATCGGATCGAGCCAGCTCCACCCGAGATGCATTATCTTCGTGGCGGATTCGTCGAACCCCTTGAGCAATGCGCGCTCCTTCGGCCCGACATACAGGGCGAAGGACAGCGTCCTGCTCTCCCCGGGATTCAGATTCAGCACGTTGACGCCCGCGCTGGATATATATGGAGCGGTCGGATCCGCTTTGTTTTCCGGCGCAATCGCCTTCAGCGTGTTGCCCTCCAGAAACGGCTCTCCGGGAAGCAGCATCGAGCAGAAATACTTGTTCGAAAGGGCTATCCAGCGCGCTGGATTCTCCTGCATCTCGTCAATATTCTTGCCATTGAACGGCCTCGCTTTGACAGCCCCGCCAGCGGCCATGCAGCTGTCTATGCTGAAATATTCGCTCTGAAGCTGGTCCCCGGCGATGTGTTTGAAGTCGCTGATGCCGCCGGCCGAAATCTTGAACGATGGCATTGATATCTTCGTTTCTCCAGTGTTCTTCGCCGTCAGTTCGCTGTCCACCACGTATCCTTCGCCCACGGAGAAGGTCTGGACAAGCTCCAACGTCGAACCCGTGACGGCAAGTTTCCTGGATATTTTCAGCTTGCCATCGTTCTTCTCGACCTTCACGTCCAGCACGTCGGAGGGAAGTCCAAGCTCCACCTTCAACGCATCGAAAGGCATCCCGGAGCCGCCGAAGGATATCCTGGCCTTCCTCGTCCGGTCCAGAAACTTCCCGAAACCGACGCTCCTGATGGACGAATCGTATGGAGATATATCGCATGATATGACATCGTTGCCTATGCTTTCCACGGCGAAGCTGGAAGCATCCAGGGCTCTCTCCGTATTTTTCTCCGTTGGCTGAAGACCCTCTGTGGCGGGAAGTGGTGCCTTCTCGGCTTGGACGGTGGCGGTTTGTTTCGGCTCGTCCGTCTTCGGCATCGCGCTTTCCACGGGTTCGACACCCTTGGCCACGGCAGGAGTCCTGCCTTGCAGCTTCGCCTTCTCCTCCAAGGCTTTCTTGGAGTATATTCCCCACGCGGCCACCAGTCCTATGCACAGGAGCAGCGCGGCTATTGTCTCTTTGTCGAATTTCACCTTTCCACTTTCTCCGTTTTCACCTTGTTCCTGCGAAG
The DNA here is from genome assembly GCA_020721745.1 of Lentisphaera sp. GTDB lineage: Bacteria > Verrucomicrobiota > Lentisphaeria > Victivallales > GWF2-50-93 > DYMC01. Next base: position 3,214 of record DYMC01000015.1, read on the forward strand.
CCCGAACTTCTCAGGCACGGGATCGAATCCGCCTTCGCAGAGTGGATTGCATCTGGCTATTCGCGCACATCCCATCGCCAAGCCCTTCAGCAGTCCATGCTTTTCCAACGCATCGGCCACGTATTCCGAGCAGGTCGGATAAAATCGGCACATTGGAGGAAGAAATGGGGAGAGCAGCCTTTTATAGCCCTTGACCAGCGAAATCAGAAGATTGCGTGGCAGTCTGGCCGGATTCAGCATCCCTTCCATTTCCCGGCCTCCCTCGCCAACCTGATGAAATCCCGCTGGACATCCGCAATCTCCGCATTGAGCAGATACTGTCTCGGTATGAATATCATCTCGCATGGCTCGACTGCCGACTTGCTGTTCCTGAAAACTTCCTTCATCATCCTCTTCGCCCTGTTTCTTAGCACGGCCTTCCCACTGAACTTCCTGCTGCACACAAAGCCGGATCTTACACAGGAAGTCCGCGGAGGAGCGACAAGCAGAATCATATAGCGGCCGACTTTCTTCGCCGCATTGGCCCTCACATAGTCGAAATCGGAGAGAAGACTCAGCTTCTCCTCTTTGCTAAAAGACGCCGGACCGTATCTGACGACTCCGGCAATATTTCTTCCTTTTTCATCGGGCATCTGACTATGCGGAAATTGAAGGCGCTCAGGCTGAAAGCTTCTTGCGCCCCTTCCTGCGTCTCCTGCTCAAAATCTGCCTTCCTGACTTCGTCGCCATCCTGGCCCTGAATCCTATCTTCCGCTTTCTCTTGATATTCGACGGCTGAAACGTCCTCTTCATATCTTCCTCTCCATATGATTGTATTTGGTCAAATTAACACTAACGCACTGAATTGGCGGACGAGTATTCTAGCCCATTAACGGGCATAATCAAACTCAAAACATAGTTTTTACGTTGAAAAAAACTTGCCGAAATGTATTTTCAAGGGCATTTGATTTCGAAGACAAGCGTTTCCTCCTCGCTTCGGGAAGCATCCCCGCGGCGAAAAGCAAATACAGGATATACAAACTATTCGACCAGCATGAAAAAGGGAAAGAAATCCAGACCCGCCACATTGAAATCCAGAACGATCTGGCGCATGAAGCCGACAAACCGGGTAAAGGCCTCGGCGAAGGCCTATTCGAGGAAGAAATTGAAAAAGGCGCCCTTGGACGAGGACACAGAAGCATGAAGCTCCCCAGACAGTTTTTGCGCCGTCTTCCTCTTCTAATCCTTCCTGCGTTGCTGTCATCCTGCGCCACGCTGAATTTCAGCAGGGAGAAGATAGCCTTCGAAGACGAGAGCATGTCGAGAACCATAATGACCATCGAGGATTGAAAGTTACAACTTCGAATATATGATAAGCGGAGCCCATTGCCTCAACAATGAAAATGGAGTCGAGCAAATGACAGCAGATTCGAAAACCAGAAGGGTTTCATCCCCCTGCCCCGACAAGCGCATCCTGCGCGCCATGCGTTGCGGAGACGAAGTCCTTCTGAGCGGAACCATATTCACCGGCAGGGACGCGTTCCACAAGAAACTCTGCTCCATGAGGAAGGCACCATCCTTCCTGCCCGAGGGCTCGGCGATCTACCACTGCGGGCCGATTGCGAAATTCGCAGCGGACGGAAGGATCGGGCTGATGGCTGCCGGCCCCACCACGTCCTGGCGCATGGGGCTTTACGCTACGGAAATGGTCAAACGGTTCAAGACCGGGCTTTTCATCGGCAAGGGAGGAATGGGGGGTGGATTTCCCGCCGCCTGCATCGAGCACGGCGCAGTCTACCTCAGCTTCCCCGGAGGCTGTGCGCAGTCCGCATGCGGATACATCCGCGAAGTTCGCAACTGCTTCTTCCTCGATGAATTCGGCCCGGCAGAGGCCGTCTACGAAATCATAGTCGAGAGGATGCCCCTGATTGCAACAATAGACTCGCACGGCGGCAACCTCCACGAGCGGATCAGGAAGGAAAGCAAGAAAAAGGCTGACATTTCCGTTTAGGGCAAGGGCAATTGCCCTGAACTGAAATCAGGGCAGGAATCCGGACAGCGAGGTTATCTCCCTTCTCATGGTGGCGAAGTCGTGTTTCATCGGATCGAAGAAGCAGGGCGGGGCGGACGGGATGCCGGCAAGCGCGGCGGAGATGTCGGTGAAGAGTTTATGCGATATGCCGTTTCCGCTGGAGGCGTCGTATTTGATTCTGACGATGGCCGTGTCGAAGCGGTGGCTCTTCGCCGCCGATTCGAGCTCCTCTTTTTTCTTCATCTCGTGCGGATGGATTTCGAGGGCGAGGAGGCAGTTAGGCAGCATGACGTCGGTGAGAAAGCGCCGGTAGAAGCCCGCGTCGGCCTCCCTGACGGCACTTGGCTCCCTTGCGGGGACGCAAAGGGTCATTTCCCTTCTCTTGAGTATCGCCGCCATGTTCTTCATGAGCCTTACGGCATCCTCGTAGTAGAACATGTCCCCTATGCATTCTTCGATCTTGAAGTCCACGGTTGCGAATTTCGCAAGGCCTGGAGCCAGCTTTCCCATCCGTTTTTCAAGTTCGAAGAGGAACTGGCGTCTTAGCGCGTCCTTCTGGTTGATGAGGTTTCTGGCATCCATCGGGGATATCAAGTCGTCCACCGAGAGGATGGGGATTGGATGATGGGGCGAGCGGGTCGCCTGGGCCAGGCAGTCTCCTCCGATGTCGAGAGCTTTCAGTCTTCCGTTCTTGAGAATGCCGGAAATGCTCCTCAAAGTCTCCGCCGTTCCGGAGAACGATATTCCGAATTGGATGCTCATGCCTTTCTCTCCACGTTCCAACTGTCGGCGGCGTATTTCCTGACGGCGAGCTCCGCAGCATCCTTCTCCACCCGCTCCGGGATATTGAACTTCTCCATGGAAAGCCCGGCTGTCTCCACAATGGACTTGACGAACAATTCCCTGAAGCGATCCTGCGGGACACCGACGAGTCCGGTGCACACAGTTCCCTGCATCATTATGGAATCCCTCCCGTGCCTCTGTGCCGCCCCGGCTATCTTCCTGCCATCCGATAGCAGGAGGTCGCCCTGCACTGGCTTTTCAAAGCATCTGTAGTAGCCTGAGTTCGCGCTCTTCTCGGCGCGTATCGCGCATTGGACGCCAAGATGCATGAAGGCCTGCATCAAGGCATTGTGGAAGCAAAGATAGAGATCGTTGCGCCCCATCCCGAAGATGACCGAGCCAGGGAATAGGACAATGGAATACGTGAGATCCTCGCCATGCAGCACGGTCCCTCCTCCGGTCGGTCTTCGGACGGACGGCAGGCCGGGATTCCCGGATACGACCCGCTGATGCGGCTGCGCGTATCCGAACGACACGCATTTGCGGTCCCAGGAGTAGAACCTGGCGAATGCGCTGGCTCCGCGTGAGACGGCCAGGCCCTGCGCCCCGGAGAGCGTCTCGTCGAGCGCCATGTTGAGCCATGGGCTTCGCGGAAGCGCATCCACGATCAGAAGCATTTTCCGGTTCCCTGCAGTTTCAGGCATCTGGCCGGGCTCCTTTCCTGAACAGTTTCATCAGCTCTCTAGCCGCGTTGCCGTGGGAGGAGAGCGTCTTCAGAAGCCTTCTCCTCTCCAGGTGATGGAGCAGTCTGCCGGCAAATGGGAGCATGCAGAGGAAGGACAGTCGCGCCCGACGCCCGAATCTCTCCAACCCCACAAGGTGCAACTCGGAATTGCTCGGATTTACAAAGATGCGCCTGGCCTCGATATCCGGATAGCAGAAGCCCGCCCGCTGGTAGGAGAGGATGTTCGCGGCAAGCCTCGTCAGCGTGTCCTTCTCACGGATCTTGTATTTCGCCATGGTCTCCGGTGGGACCCGTCCGTTCACGACATCGTCGAGGCAGATGCATCCGGCGATGTTCTTCATCAGGATGAATGCGCGCCGCCCGCCATCGTCGAAGGAGTGCGCGACGATCCTGGCCGGCTTGAACCCGAATCGTCCGACCACGGAGAAAGCCTCGAATTCCCTCCTCACGCTTTCGTATCCTATGCCTTCCCCCCTCTTGAGGAAATATTTTATGTTCTGCTCGAACTTGATGCATGCGATCTGCCTTATGACTCGTCCGCTTCTCTTGTCCCGATGTGTCCTCACGTCCTTGTATTCGATGTCGGCGCCGGAGCGTTCCAGCGCCCAGAATGAGTCGAACGAGTCCAGCCCGCGACGGGAGAAGAGGTCCTTCTCAAGACCGTCATTCCATTCGACTTTCACTTCATGTTTTTGCATTTCATCCCAGGAAGTTTCTGATTTTCCTGTCGAGGCTTGCGCGTTGCAGACGGCATGCGGATCGCTTCTCGTATCCTGCGACGAGTTCGTCCGTGATCAGGCTCCGGCTCCATCCGCAGGAAAGCCTCTCCGACATTTCGATCAAGGATGCGGCCGCCCTGGCCAGATCACTCTCCCGGAGCCTGGCCGGGGGTGCGGCGCGGATACGCGCGACGTCGAAATCCCACATTCCGCAAATATAGCCTCCGGAAACTTTTTTGAAAAGAAAGTTGGTCATCTTGGCATCGCCATGTATCACACCGGCCTCGTGCATCCGTGCAAGCGTATCCGAAAGATTGCATGTCAGCCTCCTGCGCTCCTCATCGGACGAGGAAGCCAGCTTCACAATTTCCAAAGCGGGGATAAGATCATCAACAGCCTCCTGGATCAGATATGAGAAGCGCTGTCCCAGCCCCGGCCTCCTCCTGCAGACTACGCCAATATGAGCCGGGATGAAAATCTCCACAGCTTTGTCCTTCAAATGAGAGAAAATCCTCGCCGCATTGTGCGCCCTCGGACCCTTGAGCATGTGCCGTATACGGTGGATCACACCCCGGTCGTTATACCTCTTGACGAACAGACTTTCGCTTCGGAACATGCAAATTCCGGCCTCGACACTGCGCGAGTCCTTTATGATCTCGGAGGAGGAGAGGTTCCTCTCGATGTTTCTGACGAAGTCCAAGAAGCCGTCCTTCGCCCAGCTTTCATCAATCCAGCAGAACACAAGCCTTCCATCCTCTCTGAAATCGTATTTAACAAATCCTTTCATCATCAGCTTATTTCGTTGAGTTTTCGTTCAATGGTCTTCCGCCACTCCTCGATCTGCTCATCCCCAAGCCCGGCCGGTATCCTCACGGGCTCGCCTATGACGACCGTCGCGGTGGAGAAAGGCTTCGGTATCCTGAATCCATCCCACGTGTTCAGCTCCCAGTATCTCGAGTAGTTGACGGATAGAGGGACGACCGGCACTCCTGTCAGCGACGCGACGACTGCCGGCCCCTTGCTCATCTCGTATCTGGGTCCCCTGGGGCCATCCGGCGTGAAGCAGACGGTCCTGCCGGACTCGATCTGGCGCAGGGAGTCGTTCAGCGCCGAAAGCGCCTTCTTGCGGCTCGATCCGCGCACGGGCGTTATCCCGAAAAGGGCTATGATGTCCGCAAGATACTCCCCGTCGCGCGATGCGCTTATGACGGCGGATGTCCGCGCCCTTATCTCCCTGCTGAACATCATCGGGAAGAACAGTATCCTGTTGTGCCACGTCACGGTTACAAAGGGGAATTTGTCCAGCACCACCGTGGAGGCGAGATCCTTTCTCCTCTTGAAGACCAGAAGGGAATAGGCTCGGACGAGAAGGTAGAGAGCCCATGTGGCCACCGGGGGGAACTTCCTGATTCTCTTGAGACGCCTCAACATCGTCTGATGCCTTTCCTTGTCGTAGGTTCATTCCAGCCGCTTCCTGCGCTGGAGCCGGGCGGATTCGGGGGAAGTCCACCGGAAGCAGCGCGTGCAAGCCCCCTCGCTCCGGGCCGGCTCATCCTTCGGCGACACGCTCGGCGACCTCTCTTTCGTAATCCGAGAGATCAAGCTTCACCCTTGCGACGGAGCTCCTCATGGCCGCCTCCGCCACATAGGACGCGACCTTCGGCACCACCCTCGGATCGAACGGCCTGGGTATCACGAACTCGGCCTTCAGCGGATTGTCTCCGGCAAAGACCCCACGCCTGAAGTCTTCCGGATATGCCTTCGCGAGAACTGCAAGGACGGCATCTGGAATCTTCTTCGATGCAAGTTCCGCGATTGCTTTGGATGCGGCGAGCTTCATCTCATTGTTTATGTCCGTGGAGCGGGTGTCCAGGGCGCCGCGGAATATTCCGGGGAAGCCGAGGACATTGTTGATCTGGTTCGGGTAGTCGCTGCGTCCGGTGCCGACGACGGCGGCCCCGGCCTCGAGAGCCAGCATCGGATTTATTTCCGGGGTCGGATTGGCCATCGCGAATATTATCGGCCTGGACGCCATCCTGCCGACCATTTCCTTCGTGAGGCAGCCGGCGACCGAGAGTCCGACGAATATGTCCGCGCCCTCAACCGCATCGTGGAGCGTGGCCGCATCGCCGTCAACCACGAATCTGGCCTTCTCCGAATTTGGCGGAATGTCGGTGCGTCTCTTCGATATAACTCCCTTGGAATCGCACATGATGAAGTTCTCCCTCCTCGCTCCGGCCAGAATGTAGTATTCGGCACATGAAATCCCGGCCGCGCCAGCTCCGCTGACCACGAATTTGCATTCGGAGATATTTCTCCCGGTGACCTTGCACGCGTTGATTATCGCCGCCAGCGATATTATCGCCGTGCCATGCTGGTCGTCGTGGAACACAGGTATCCCCATGAGCTTTTTCAGCTCGCGCTCGACCCTGAAGCATGCCGGAGCTCCGATGTCCTCCAGATTTATCCCCCCGAAAGTGGGCTCGAGCCTGCGCACAGTCTCGATGAGCTTGTCCGCATCAGTCCTGCCTTTCTCGTCGAATACGTTGCTGAGGCAAAGCGGGAAGGCATCTATCCCCGCAAAAGTTTTGAACAGCACGGCCTTGCCCTCCATCACCGGAAGCCCCGCCTCAGGGCCGATGTTTCCAAGCCCCAGGACGGCGGTTCCGTCGCTGACCACGGCGACCATGTTGCTTCTGGCGGTGTATTCCCACACGGCATCCTTGTTCTTCTTTATCTCCAGGCACGGGCCGGCCACGCCTGGCGAATATGCCAGCGACAGATCCCTCTGGTTGGCGCAGGGTTTGATGACCCTCAGCGCTATCTTCCCCTTTCCTCCCTTTGCATGGTATTCGCAGCTCTCGGCAAAAATCTTCCCGGCCATCGGGGTCTCCTGATTTTGAAAAGTTCCATTGCGGGGCGAAGCGCGGAATATACAGGGGGAAAACTTGTTATGCAAGTCCAAGGGGACGATGACGGGAGAGCTGACTTCAAAACTCCGCATTCGGGGTAAATCCGTCGGAGTTCACAACTTTAGTTGTGTCTTATTGTCAACAAGATACACAGCTGAAGCTGTGAACTCCAACGTTGAAATCAGCTCACCGAGGCAATTTTGAAATTGCCTCAGGAATTCAAGGCAACGAGGATTTTCCCGGGACAAGTTTCGCAACGTCTTCAGTGAATATCTACTTCCGTGGAAGACGCTCTGAACCTTCACGCGGGTTGGAAGACCGCCCTGCCCCTGGGCATGTCCACGTTGGCGAGCCTGACGGCAATGTAGTCCCCGCATCTGTAGTTTTTCCTGCCCTTCTCCATCCTCCCGCTCCCTCGCTTCCGGGCGAGTCCGGAGCCGGCGAGGAGCTCCTCCGGTATCTCTCCTCTTATCCCCATCTCGGGGATGGCGACAAGCAGTCCGGACTTCCCGATCTTCGATATCACAGCTTCGAAGAAGAGATTCCCGCCATTTATTATCATGTCCTTCAGGTAGTGCAGCTTCAATATGTCGTTGGCGGCCCAGAACGACTCGTCGTTGAGGGACTCCTTGACGGAGCAGTGCGCGGCCACCGAGGCGAGCTCCTTCCTGCTCCGGGCCTTCCCATGCCCGTCCAGCGAGAGAAGCTGCTGATGCACGACAAGGTCCGGATACCTCCTTATCGGGCTGGTAAAATGGGAGTATCTCGATTTTCCAAGGCCAAAGTGGAGGGCGTTGCTCTCGGAATAAAACGCCCTGGCCATGGCCCTTAGAAACGCCTCGGTCAGCACCGGCTTCCTGTGGTCCGCAGGCATCGCCCTCAGAAATTTGCAACAGACTTTCCGCGACGAAATGTCGCCAGGCGAAAAACCGCATACGTTGCGCACAAAATCGCAGAACTCGACGCTCTTGTCGGGCAGAGGCGCCGGATGCACCCTGAAGAGGCCGGGGACGGATTTCTCCAGCATCTCCTTCGCCGCCTCGACATTGGCCGCGAGCATGAACTCCTCCACGAGCTTCTCGGCGTTCCGCTGGATCTCTTTCTTGAGCAGAGCCACCGAGGCGGCCCCTTCGTCGCAGACCGCACGGACGAATTCGGTCTCTATCTCCAGAAACTCCTCCTCCTCGGCACGCCTCTTCCTCATCATCCTGAACAAGTCCACCGCCCTGGCGAGAGATTCCAAAACCGGTCCGGCGGACGGATCTCCGCCAAATCTCTCCGGAAGTTTCCCGTTCTCTATGAAGAACTCCACATCGTCGAAGCTAAGGCGGGCCGACACGCGAATCTCCGTGTGGATGCGTCTGGACGACAGCAGTTCGCCGCTTCGTCCATCCACCTCCATGACTATGCTGTGGGCAAAGGAGTTGGCATCAGGACTGAGGCTTATGGCCCGGGTCAGCCCCCTCGGAAGCATGGGCAGCGTCCGCCCGGGCAGATATGACGTGAAGGCCCTCTCGTATGCGCAGGCGTCGAAGCGGCTTCCCCTCGGGACGAAGCAGGCGACATCGGCGATGTGGACACCCAGCTCGTAGTTCCCGCCCGGAAGCATCTCGACCGACACGGCGTCGTCATGGTCCTTCGCATCCGACGGATCTATCGTCAAGATGCATCTGCCGGAAAATTGTTCCCTCGGTATCCCGACCGGGCGCAGTCTTTTCGCCGCCTCTTCCTCCTCCTCAGAATATGGAGGCGGCAGGTCGTATTCGGAGACTATCGCCGAGATGTCGGCCTGTATGTTGCCGGCCTTCCCTATAACCTTCCTGAGGTGCGCGCCGCGGCTTTCGTCCCCGTCGAATTCAACCTCGATCCAATCTCCCTTCCTGGCGGACGAATGCGATCCGGCAAGGGTCAGATCGAATGGAATCTTCCTGGAAAATGGCCTTATCCTTCCGCCGGCGAGAAGAACCCCGCAAAGACTCTTTCTCCCTCGCTGTAGCACATTGGTAACCTTGGCGATAAATCCATCCGAACGCCTGTCGGGCAGAAGCTCGGCCTCGACAGTGTCCCTGTCCATCGCAGCCCCGATGAACTGCTGGGGGATGAAATAATCCCTCTCGACTCCCTCCACGGAGAGAAATCCAAAACCAGACGCGGACATCGAGACGATCCCGCGGACCGTCTGCGGCTTTGGCGGTTCTTTCCGCTTTTTATTCTTGAATATCTTTCTTTTCATGGCTGTCGGGATATATTATGCGTCCAAACCGATTTTAAAAGCTCAAGTCCATTTAATCCGCTCCAAAGATGAATGACAAGAGAAAAAAACCGTCGGCATGCGAATTCGCCAGAAGAAAGGCGCGTGGAGCCAAAATACCATCGCTGTCCCTCTACGACACCCCGACCGCGAAAATCGCAGCATCATGCGGGATAGACCTGCTGCTGGTCGGCGACTCCCTCGGAATGACCGTGCTCGGATTGAAAAACACAATCCCTGTAAAAATCGAGGACGTGATGCGGCACAGCTCCGCCGTCCGCCGCGGCGCACCCGAAGCCTTCGTGGTGGCGGACATGCCCTTCATGAGCTATCAGACCTGCCCCGCCGACGCCATGCGCAACGCCGCAAGATTCATGCAGGAGGCGGACTGCGACGGAGTCAAGATCGAAGGGGGAGTCCAAATGGCCGAAACCATCTCGCGCCTGGTCTCGGCAGGAGTCCCGGTAATGGCCCACATCGGCCTTCTCCCCCAGAGGATATTGACAGGCTGCGGCTACAGGAAGATCGGGAAAAACAAGGAAGAGGAAAGGGAACTTCTCTCCGACGCGAAGGCCGTGGAAAAGGCCGGGGCGTTCTGCGTCGTCCTCGAATGTGTCGAGGATAAAGTCGCGGAGAAGATCACAAAGTCCCTCCGTATCCCCACGATCGGGATCGGCTCCGGAGATGCCTGCGACGGGCAGATACAGGTCGCCCATGATGTCCTCGGGCTTCTCCCAGACTTCACTCCGAAGCACGCCAGACGCTACGCGAATTTGGCGGAGGAGATACAGAGGGCGTTCACGAGCTACGCCTCCGACGTGATCAAGGGCTGATATTGGAGAATCCTTTTGAACTACGAAAAATTCTCAACTTCTCCGAGGCACGAAATCCCGGATGAATTCAAATGGGATCTGAGCCTCGCATACAAAAGTCGCGCCGACTGGGATGCGGATTTTGCGAAAATCGCACCGCTGATGGCGGAGCTGGATGAACTCCGCGGCAAGCTGGGCAAGTCGCCTGCGAATATCGCAAAGGCGCTGGATCTTGAGGACCGGATAGAGCGGATCGTCGAGAATCTTTCCTCATACGCCAGGCAAAAATCCGACGAGGACAGCGCGGACAACGCGAACCTGTCCCTCTGCGGCAAAATCTCGGCGAAGTCCACCGAAATTGACGCAAGGACTTCCTGGATAGACCCGGAATTGCTCGACATGCCCGAGAAGAGGCTCCTGGCGTTCGCGGAGAAACCGGAGTTGTCGTTCTACAAGAAAACAATCCTCGACCTGATCAAGGAAAAGGAGCACACTCTCGGCGCCGCCGAGGAGCGCCTCCTCGGATTGGCATCCGACGCCATGTCGAGCTCCTACGAGACCTTCAGCCTGCTGAGCAACGCCGACCTGCGCTTCCCGTCCGTGAAGGACGAGAACGGCGTGGAGACCGAGCTGACCCAGAGCAATTTCATGCTCTTCCTCAGGAAGAAGGACAGAAACATCAGGAAAGAGGCCTTTGAAAAGTTCTACTCTCGCTACTCCGAGTTCAAGAACAGCTTCGCGGCAATCCTCGACGGGACCGTCAAGGCGAACATATTCGAGACCAGAGCGAGGAATTTCGGCTCCTGCCTCGGGGCCGCGCTCTTCGAGGACAGAATACCGGAGAATCTATACACCGGGCTCATAAAATCGGTCAGGGGCAAGTTCCCGCTTATCCACGAATACTTCCACCTCCGCAAAAAAAAGCTCGGACTCGATGAAATGCATCTCTACGACGTGCATCACAGCCTTGTGGACGAAAGCGACCGCAGATGGAGCTGGGAGGAGGCGCGCGACACAGTCCTGGCCTCGATCGAGCCGATGGGCCCCGAATACGTTGCCTGCGCACGAAAGGCATTCTCCGGGCGCTGGATGGATGTCCTGCCCAACAAGGGCAAGAGGTCTGGAGCCTACTCCGGCGGCTCATACGACTCGCCCCAATACATCCTGCTCAATTTCAACGGCCGCCTCGACGATGTTTTCACTCTTGCGCACGAGCTCGGGCATTCCATGCACAGCCTTTTCTCGAACAGGACGCAGAAATACCACTACGCCGACTACAGCATATTCCTCGCGGAGATAGCTTCGATCAGCTCGGAGCTCCTGCTCCACGAGCATCTCCTGCGAAATTCGCAGGACGAGAAGTTCCGGAGAACCATCACGGACCATATTCTCGACGAATTCAGGGGCACGGTCGTCAGGCAGACAATGTTCGCCGAGTTCGAACTGCTGACCCACCGCAGACGGGAGGAGGATGAATCCCTCACTGCGGACTTCCTCTGCTCGGAATACTACAGGCTTGTCTCGGAATACTTCGGAAAAGATGTCGTCTGCGACAGGCTCATAGAGGTCGAATGGGCGAGGATCCCGCACTTCCACTACGGGTTCTACGTCTACAAATACGCCACCGGATTCGCCGCGGCCGCGAAATTCGCAAAAAGGATATCCGCGGGAGACAAGGATGCCATTCCCGACTACATGCGCTTCATCTCGGCGGGCTCGTCGAAGGATGTCCTCGACATTCTCCGCGATTCCGGAGTGGACCCGCTCGACCCCGGCTTCATCGGGGATGCGTTCGGGCTCTTCGAGGAGAAGACCTCGGAATTCTTCGGACGGCAGGTCCGGAGATGAAGGCCATATCCTCCATGACCATATATTGTTTCTCCGGGACAGGCAACACGCTGCGTCTGGCGAGGCGCTGCTCGGACAGCTCGCGAAGAAAGGCGTGGCCGCCAGGCTTGTCCTTCTGCCATGCGAGGCTCCGGAAAAGATTGAAAATCCGATCACGGTCATGTTTCCGCTATATGCCCAGTCGGCTCCGCCTTTCGTCCTCAGATGGATTTCGAGCCTCCCGCAGTCCATCGGGATTCCTGCGTCCGTGGTCACAACCCTCGCAGGCTGCTCGGGATTCGTCAACGCGCCACTGAAAAGGATTTTTCTTGCCAAGGGATTCGTCCCATATTCCATCGCAGAAATCCGCATGCCCTCGAACTACATCTCGCAGAGGATCCGCCCGGAAAACGAATTCGTGGTCGCACAGGCGGAGGAGCGGATTGCGAAATTCGCAGGAGAAGTCGCCGACGGGAGCGCCAGATGGAAGGATGGAATCCCTTTCCCGGAAACCCTGCACAGGCTTTCGTCCGCGCTCTTTGCGAAAATCGCGTCAGGACTGGGGGGGAAGTTCTATGCCGACGGAGACCTCTGCACGCGATGCGGTCTCTGCGCAAGGCTATGCCCCGTGTCAAACATCGTCATTCCGAAAGATGGAGCGTCCCCCCTGCCCTCCTGGGGAGGCAGATGCGAGCAATGCCTTCGATGCATCAACTTCTGTCCGCACGGCGCCGTGAGGACCAGGTCGCGCATTTTCGCCTTCATATACAGGCCGAAATACGTATGCGGTGGCACTAGGGCGGACGATTTCCTTGGAGACGAACGATGAGCGGGAAGATAATCGAAGTCAGGAATCTGAGCAGGAGCTACGGCCGCAACAAGGCCGTTGACAACGTTTCGTTCTCCGTCGAGGAGGGCTCGGTCCACGGCTTCCTCGGCCCCAATGGCGCCGGCAAGACGACAGTGATAAAGATGCTTCTGGGGCTTATAATGCCCGACTGCGGGGAGGTCGAGATATTCGGGCTCGACTTCTTCTCCCGCAGGAACGAGATACTCAAGCGTGTCGGGGCGGTCGTCGAGGCGCCGGCGTTCTTCGAATATCTCACGGCCTTTGAAAACTTGAAATTCCTCTCGAAGTTTTCCGGGGGATGCGCGGAGGAGCGGATACTGGAGGCGCTGTCCATAGTGGGGCTTTCGGATGTGAAGGACAAATGCGTCGGGACCTTCTCCTATGGCATGAAGCAGCGGCTCGGGATCGCCCAGACCCTCCCCCCCCGACAACAGGCTTGTATTTCTGGACGAGCCCACGAACGGCCTGGACCCGCACGGCATCGGTGGAGTCCGCAGGCTCATAAAAAGACTTTCAGTGGAGAAAGGCGTCACAGTCTTCCTCTCGAGCCATCTGCTTGGCGAGGTGGAGCAGGTCTGCGACAAGGTGTCAATAATCGCCCATGGAAAGATCATCTGCGAATCCGATGTCCCGGCGCTGCTCCAGGCGGAGGAAAGGATTGAAATACTGTGCGAAGCCTCCTCGGCGGAAGCTCTGCCAGGGGGAATTTCGGAAAAAATCATCTCATCCGAAAGGCATGGCAAAAAACTCCGGGTGCTCGTCAACGGCGCAGAAGAGAAGATACCGGAGCATGCAAAGGCACTCTGCGACGCCGGAATAAGGCTATACGGGATATCCAGGATAAAACGCAAATTGGAGGACGTGTTCGTTGAACTTACTGGAAAAGATGCGGGAGACGTTCGCACTGACAGATTTTGAGGCGAGGAAGATATTCCGCCAGAAGAAATGCCTTGCCGGACTCGCGGTCAACCTCCTGCTCACACTGCTCGTCCTGGTGGGCTTCTATCTGAGAAAGACAGGGGCGATCAAGGGGCACAGGCAGGAGTTCGAGGGAAGGCTCATAACCGAGTTCATCAACGGGACATCCTTCTGCATCACGGTCCTGCTTCCCGCCATATACATGATAATGCCTATGGTGCTGGCGATGATGGCCGCCAGCGTCCTGGCCGGGGAGCAGGGCAACGGAACCCTGCGCATGATGTCCGTCAGGCCAATATCCAGATGGAACGTCGTAATCTCAAAGCTGCTCGCCGTCACCCTGTATTCGCTGTTCCTGCTCTCATGCCTCTTCGCCACAAGCATGGCGCTGGGCTCCCTCTTCTTCGGATACGGCGGCGACATCATCGTCTTCGGCCCGGCCTTTATCGGCAAGGGCGCCGGGATATTCATCATGGACTCCGACACCGCGATGGAGAGAGCCGTGCTGGCCTACTTCTTCTGCGCGTATTCGCTGCTGTCGCTCTCGGCCATGTTCATAATGTCCTCGGTGATATTCAGGAATGCGACGACGGCGGCGATAGTCCCTCTCGGGATATACTACACCAGCTACATTCTCGACGCGCTTCCCCTCATGGAGAGCATCCAGAGATTCCTGCCCACCAGATATCTGATGCTGTGGAAATACACGATGGCGCAGGAGATAATGTGGGACAGGATGCTTTCCGACGGGATATTTCTGGCAATCTACACACTGCTATACGTGATCATCGCCGGATTCGTGTTCAACGGATCGGACCTGTGATAGCCCGTTTTTCTGCGAAAAACGCCCTAGTCCCGCCTGTCTGGCGCGATTCCCCTGTATAGGCTGAGAGGTTTGCCCTTGTGCGTTGTGAATTCGCCGACAGGCATGATCTTCCCACGCAGCCTCCTTTCCTCCAACGCCTTCTCGACCTCGGGGATCGTCGCGTCGAACAATATGAATACGTTGTCACCGCCCCACTCGTCTGCGGCCTGAGTGACGGACTGCAGCCCGAACTTGAAATCCTCCTCCGGCAGCCATTTCATCATCCCATTGTAATATCCCTGGGTGAATACCTGGTAGGAGTCGAAGCCGTGGCCACGGACGGTGCTCAGGTGCCAAAGCGAATTTGATTTTACATCAATGGCGATGATGATGTTTTTCGCCGTAAGTTCCTGCCTGAAGACCACACCCTCCTGATTTGACGAGACCAGCTCCGCTTTCAAAAAATCCCCCCCTTCGACGGTCTGGAATGAAACATCGGCCTTCATCTTGTCCGGAGTAAGAGACCAAAGGAATGCAATCGCTCTGAGCTTAGTTGGCTCGTCGAAACGGACTATCAGTTTGATGCCGCCCTTGCGCCCTTCGAGGTCGAGAGGGCTGGCACCCTTCCCCTTCAGCTTCTTCCCGGTCTCCGAAGCTCCGTCGGCCAGGAAGATCTCGGCGTCCCTGAACATATCTCCGAATATGGGCATGAGCAGGTGATAGCCTGATTTCGCGTAGAACGGAAGACGGCGGTCCTCGACCACGCTTATGAGCTCCGTCCTCCTCCCGTCGGCCGGGGCGTTCGCCCTTATCGCGTCGGGGATGTCCTTCAGCCACTTTTTGGGGTCTGGCGGATTCAACACCTTCCCCGCGGAGGCGGCGACTACGGCAAGAACGAGCCATGCGAGCAGATTTCCGCGTTTGAACTTTTCGATGTATCTCCCTATCAAGAGCAGTCCACCGGCGATCGGAAAAACCGTGAGAATGGTGATCGGATGGAAGTAGCGCCCCTGATACGGATATCCCGACATGTAGAGCACAAAACGCAACACAAAAACCACCAGGAGATACGACAAGAGCAGCCTGGCGGCCGGATTCTCCCGCACGGAAGAAAACATGGCACGCCATCTGAAGACGATAAAGACCAGAAGCGGAAAGATGAAGACAGGAAACTGTGACCCGGCCAGCCTGAGGCCAAATCTGATCATCGCTTCAAATACTGCGCTCATCCGAATTCTCCGCTACTTTATCTTATGGTCGAGTTCCGACTTTGGATACTTGACGAACGCTTCAGCAATAGACACAATG
Source organism: Lentisphaera sp. (assembly GCA_020721745.1). Classification (GTDB taxonomy): domain Bacteria; phylum Verrucomicrobiota; class Lentisphaeria; order Victivallales; family GWF2-50-93; genus DYMC01. The sequence continues at coordinate 19,155 of DYMC01000015.1, forward strand.
CGCATGTCTATCGCATGCCATTGCGACATCGTCCTCGACACGGCAAGCTCCAACGGAGCCGAGACGGCGGCGAATCCGACGACAAACACGGCCACTGAGAAAAGCGTCCGCCTGATGCGCATACGTAGCGGAGGGTCATCGGCGGCACGAACAGCCAGACTGCATGCGCAATAGAGGCAATACGCCACGAGGATCTCCACTCCCTCGCTGCGCGTCGCAGCCGCCAGCGCGGCGCATATCCCCGCCACCAGATGGAAACGGAGCTTATGCGACTTCACCCCCTCGATCAGCATCCAAATAGCGACAATCGAAAAAAGCTGGAACAGAGGGTCTCTAAGAACCTCGGCAGCAACCCGTGCAAGATTGGGATAGACGGCAACCACGATCGCGGAAATCATCGCGGGAAGAAATGTTTTGAAAAGATTTTGCGCTATGAAAAAGACGGGGAAGACCAGCAGGGCTCCACTGAGCACCGATATGAGGATTCCGGCCACTTCGGGGGGGATTCCGGCCCTCATCCCTGCGGCGACCAGAAAAATATGCAGGGGGGGCAGCCGCGGGTTTTCGGCGAAGCCGTCGTCAAGGCCGTTCTCGGCAATGTCCTCCGCCATCATCAGGAGCTGGACCCCGTCCTTCTCTATCCTCTCGATCTGGAAGGACCTTGCGAGCCTCAGCGCGAACGCGAATGCGAAAATCGCAAGCAGGATATGGATCCGCAGGCGCCGCCCCGGGGCGAAGCAGTCCGAGAACAGCCCGGAGATGCTAAAGAGGGGCTTGGATTCATTTTTCGTCTGTTCGTTCATCCGTGAAATCTAGCATGGCTACGCGCAAAAGCGAACGCCCAAGACGCTTTACACGCCTCCTCCCCACGCAACATCAATCATAAGAGCCGATTGCGCTATGACGAATCCGGATCTGGACGAAGAATAATTCCGACCGTTTTTTCAGCGGAATATTTACTTGCGCCTCAACATGTTAGCAAAATAAAACATTTCAAGAATTGACATTGCGCGTAGCTGGCATATCGTATATGTAGCGGTTCATATGTATCCTTGCATTAAGGAACGGCAATGGCAAAGATGAAACAGATTGCGGAGAAGACTGGGACGGCTCTTTCCACGGTGTCTGCCGTCCTCAACGGAAAGGAATACTGCTATGCCTCCAAGGAGAAGAAGGAGCTGATTAAGCGGACCGCCGTTGAAATGGGATATGTCCCGAACCGCATGTCAAGAGGTCTGCGGGGACTTTCAACCGATACCGTAGGCGTAGTGGGATCGCTGTTTAACACTCCGGTATTCAGCATAATGCTCGCCCGTCTTAATGATGCGCTGTGGAAAGCCGGATATACCATCATGCACGGTGATTCCAACTCGAATCCTGAGATTGAAAAGCGAATAATTGATGAGTTCCTCTCAAGAGGGATAGATGGTCTTATAATCCAAAGTTCTCTGGAGAAAGAGAAACTTGATGAAATCATTGAAGGCCGCATTCCGTGCGTTTACATAAATCAGTTGAATAAAGGCCACTGCATTACAGTTGACAGGGAAAAAGGGGCCTTCTTGGCTGTTGAACATCTCATCAAAAGACATAATCGCAAAAAAATTGCTTTTGTAACGAGCAGCATTGCGTCGAATATCGAGAAATACAGTGGATATGAAAAAGCATTGAAGAAACATGAGATCACGAGGAAAGATGAATGGACTCTGATTTCTGATGAGAGCGGACCCGGAGTAAAAAATACCGCGGAAAGAATAATCTCATTGGGATTGGATTCTATCATTGCCTCAAATGACATACTCGCCGGAAATCTTATGAAATATCTGCTTCAGTCTGGATGTAAAATTCCCGAGGATATTGCCGTCATCGGCTTTGATGGAGTCGGATACATACGGTCGCTGATCAGCCCGGAACTTACGACTGTCAGGAATCCCACTGAACTTGTTGCCGAAAGGGCGACGGAAATGCTAATTGCCCTCATGAAAGGGGAAAAGGTGTCAAGGCGAAAAAATATAATAGAGCCTGAACTTATAATAGCAGCTTCATGCGGCTGCAATAAAGGTGCTGTCAAAAGTTTTATGAAAGAAACCACAGAAAACCTAGAGCAGCTTACGCCACAAACCGAAAACCGTGCCCACAAATCACGCAGATAAAACAAATTATGATAAAATCAAGTAATTTATTTCTCTCACAACACGTGATTCCTAAAATCCCTAAAGTTTAATAACCATGCGGGCTCACTCAGGATTGATC
>DYMC01000210.1 GCA_020721745.1 Lentisphaera sp.
TTATCATAAACTTAAGTAAAAAAGCGATTTTCAACTGCTTTTTCTAGGTTCAAGGTTCCCTGCGTGACATTGGAAGCGCACGGAGAAGCGGAATTCAAGCTGTGGAGTCTCCGGGGGGCGGACCATTAGGAATCTGTTAAACGGGCTTTGGGCGCTTGTATATTGTGCTCCATCCCTTAGGGTAGTGCTCCAAAAAGGCCGGACATGGCGAACAAGGCGAAAAGATTGATCCAGATGGGACACGATGCGCTGTTTAGAAAAGTTCACTCGAAACAGCTCATATACAACTGCTGCTGGGAGGATCCCCGCATAGACAGGGAGCTGATGCGGATAGGGAGCGACAGCCGGATCGTCATGATCACCAGCGCGGGATGCAACGCCCTCGACTACCTCCTCGACCAGCCCGCCGAAATCCATGCGGTGGACGTAAACCCCCGCCAGAACGCCCTCCTCGAACTCAAGATGGCCTTCTTCAAGACGGGGCTTCAGGACGATCTCTGGAAGTTCTTCGGACTCGGCTACGACAAGAGACACAAGAAGGTTTTTGGAAAACTCAAGGACGAACTGGCGCCGGAGCACCGCAAATACTGGAAGGAGAACATATCCTACTTCCATCCCGGCGGCATGAAGAAGAGCTTCTACTACCGGGGGACCGCCGGAACCGCCGCATGGATATTCAAAAAATGCGTCCTATCGGTCAAGCCCAGGATGAGAACTCAGGTATTCGAACTCTTCGAGGCGGAAAACATCGAGCGGCAGAAGGAGATATACGATGGCATCGAAAAGTCCCTCTGGAACTTCTTCATGTCGTGGTTCGTCAAGCAGCCGCTCGTCATGGCCATGCTGGGCGTCCCCCGCCCCCAGATAAAACTTATAATGGACGGACATCCCGAGGGGCTTCTCGGATACGTGAAGGACAAGATGCGGCAGGTTTTCACGGAGCTTCCTATTTCCGACAACTACTTCTGGAGGGTCTATGTCCACGGCAGCTACAGCCCCGAATGCCATCCCAACTATCTGGCGCCGGGCAATTTCGAGTTCTACAAGGCCAGATGCGGCAGGATAAAAACCCACAGCTCGACCGTCAGCGCCTTCCTCAGGAAGAACCCCGGAGAATATTCCCACTACGTGCTGCTCGACCACCAGGACTGGATGGCGCACCACAGTCCGGCGGAACTTCTCGAGGAATGGAACCTGATACTCGGCAACAGCAGGCGCGGGACGAAGATACTGTTCAGGTCCGCCGGGCTCGATGCGGACTTCATCCCGAGGATAATCCTCGACAAGCTCTCCTTCCACGAGGAGAACAGCAGGAAGCTCCACAGGCTCGACCGCGTAGGCACCTACGGCAGCCTCCATTTCGCGGAGGTGAAATGACGCAAGGGAACGAAAATGGCAGGGCCAACGTTGAGTCGCTGCAGTCATACTACCGGTTCCACTCTGCGATCTACGACATCACCCGATGGGCCTTTCTCTTCGGGCGCGGGGCGATACTCGCCGAGGCCGCGAAATTCGCAACCCCCAGGAAAATCCTCGAGATCGGATGCGGCACTGGGAAAAATCTTCTCTCGCTCCATCGAATGTTCCCGGACGCCGACCTGACCGGAGTAGATATCTCCAGCCACATGCTGCAGCTAGCGGAGAGGAAACTCCTGCGCACCGGCGCAAGCGCGAGGATGCACGAGAAGGCATACTCCGGGCCGATGGCGGAAGGATCCTTCGACCTCGTGCTCTTCTCCTACTGCCTCTCGATGATAAACCCCGGATGGGAGGACGCACTGCTGGCGGCGAAGAAGGACCTTTCGCCCGACGGCGTCCTCGCCGTGGTGGACTTCGACGGCACCAATCACGCCTTCTTCGCAAAATGGATGGCCGTCAACCACGTCAGGATGGAGCGCCACATGGCGGATTTTCTCCGCGATCATTTCAGGACGAGGCTCTTCGGGAGGAAAAAGGCCTACGGCGGACTTTGGGATTACTTTCTATTCGTTGGTGCCAAAGGATAAGAACGCTCGTTTTCATCTTCCGCAGCATTTCTTGAATTTCTTTCCGCTGCCGCAGGGGCATGGGTCGTTTCTGCCGACATCGCGCGGAGGCGGCGTCCTGCCGGCGGCCATCGCGGAGCGGACACGCCTTTCGTGATCGACGAGGAGGGCTCTGTCGAGCCTGATCTGCCCGGCCAGCTCCTTGAGCCTCCCGAGGCAATGCTGGAAGAAAATCTCCCAGCCCTCGCAGATGGCGCTCAATGTCTTCGGATCGCCTCTTCTGCCAAAGCGGTTTTTCGGACAGCATCCGGCGCAATAATCCAGATATGGACAGTTCACGCACTTCTCATTCAAGGTTCTCTTCCTCGCGCCGAACTGCCTGTATATTCCCGACTTTGCGAAATCCACCCAGCGCCCGTCCATCACATTGCCCAGCTTCAATTCAGGCAGGACGAAGAAGTCGCATGGATAGACGTCTCCGTTGTGTTCGACCACGAAATACTGGCGGCAGTCCCGGGACAAGGCGCATACGTTGGCGACCCCGTCAACCATCTTGGCGAGTATCGAATCGAACAAACGGACAGACACAGTATTGCGGTCGTTCTTGTGCCATTCGTCGAATATCGCACAGAGGAACTCGCCCCATTGGCGGGGTCTAACCGCGTATGGCATTAGATTCCCCTTCGCGTCGAACTCGACGCACTCGATGTATTGGTGAAAATTGCATCCAAGCTCCTTCACGTAATTGTAGACGGCCAGTGGAGAATCCGCGTTGGAGTCGGAGACGAGCGTGAGAATGTTGTATTCCACATTGTTCCGCTTCAGCGCGTCCAGGCCCTTCATGACAAGTTCATGGCTCCCCTCCCCTCCGGCGGTGAGCCTGTGGCGGTTGTGTATCTCGGGCGGACCATCAACGCTGATCCCCACGAGGAAATTGTATTTTGCAAGATGCGCGCACCATTGTCGAGGAGGGTTCCGTTCGTCTGGAGTCCGTTGGAGACGAGGATTCCGCCTCTTCCATATTTCTCCTGCAGCATCGTGACTTTTTTGAAGAAATCGAGCCCCATCAAGGTCGGCTCGCCGCCCTGCCAGCCGAAGCTGTGGTTCGGCATCTCGACGGCGAGGAAGGACGAGACCATGCGTTCGAGTATCTCCGCAGTCATCGGCTTCGCCGAGCGGAACAGCTCCTCCTTGCCGAGATAGAAGCAGTATTCGCAGCGCAAATTGCACTTGAACGACGCAGGCTTGACTAAAAGAGAAAAATTGTCCATTATTTCTTTTCTTTTTTGTTAACGATAAAT
>DYMC01000211.1 GCA_020721745.1 Lentisphaera sp.
CAGGAAGGGGAGAAGAAGCAAAAAGAGGAGGAGATGCTTTCCGAAGCCACGCAGGGATGCCGGAGGAGAGTTCGGCGGATTCTTAGTGCTATTGAGGTGTCAATACATAACTTGCTCCATTGCAAGGAGTTATGACGAATTCCCCGATTTCCTCCATAAAAGCTTTCATTATTTCTTGGAGCCAGTTTCAAAATTGTGGAACAGAGTTACATCGGACTGCTGAAAAGTCGAGGCATGACGCAAAAAATCTGGGGGAAAATTGGGGCACCGCTTTTAAACAGGCCCTGTTTACGTTTGGCCTTGGGATACTGATATCCAGCATAGGTGCTCCACATTTTTCCCTTGGGAAAGCCATTGGAGCTCGAAGTCCGTCCTGATTATTTTCAGGTGTTCCGGCAGCGGGGTTGGCTTGAACTGCGGATTGGATGCCATTATTCTTTCGACCGCGTCGCAGTATGGCGCGTCGTCGGACGAGAAGTGGAAGAGTCCGCCCGGCTTGAGTTTTCTGCGGATCAAGTCTGCGAATTCGCCGCTTGCGAGGCGATGGAAGCGGTGCTTGGCCTTGGGCCAGGGGTCCGGGCATAAAAGATGTATCGAGTCTGCGGATGCTTCCGCCAGCATTGCGTGTAGGAAGAATCCCGCCTCGGATTCGACGACGACGAGGTTTTCAAGCCCGAGCCTGGCCGCCTTTCTGCGGAGTTTGTCGAGCCTGCCTCTCATGGTGTCCACTGCGACCACTAGGGCGTGAGGGAGGCTTCTGGCGAGTTCGGCCGAAAATGATCCCTCTCCGCAGCCGATGTCTATCTCGACTCTCCGGGCCGGGTCCATCTCCATCGTCGCATATATTAGAGTTTGTTCCATCCGAATCCAGCGTGTTGTTTGCAGATTTTGATCCAGGGGCAATATTAATAGCCCATGACAGCCAAAATTCTACAGATACTCAAGGAAATAACGAGTCTTTTCGCGTATGGGAAGGACAACAGGCAGATACTATCGAAGATAGTGACACTTCTTGCGAGGCGTCTGGACTGCGAGGTATGCTCGATATACGCCTACGACGAGAAGAGCGACCGGCTGGTCCTGGCGGCGAGCGAGGGATTGAACCCCAAGGTAATCGGCAAATTCACCCTTGCCCCGTCCGAGGGGATCACCGGGCACGCCTTCACGAAGAACGAGATATTGAACGTGCTTGATCCCCAGCGGGACCCGCGCCACGTCCCGGCGAGCGGCTCCGGGGAGGAGAAGTTCAACAGCATGCTCTCGTGCCCTCTTGTGGTGGGGGGCAGGAAATACGGGGTGATCAATCTGCAGTCCACCGCGAGCAAGAGGTTCGGCGAGGATCTGGTCGAGCTGATACGCTCGCTGTCCATACAGGTTGCGAACATCATCGAAAGCTCGAAGCTCTTCGGACTTTTGTCCGTGGAGCCCGGGCGCGCCGGTGCTGCGGAGCAGGAACTTCCCGTGGAAAAAGTGCTGAAGGGTAGTCCCGCGAACGAGGGGCTCGCGATAGGCAAGGTTGTCTTTCTTGACAGATCCTACGACGACATGGAGATAGCCCAGGAGAGGCACGATTCGGAGACGAAGGAGCTGGTGGTCCTCGACAAGGCTCTGGCGGCGGCGAAGAAGGAGACCTCCGAGATGGGAGAGCGGGCGCTGAGCATGATATCCGAGGCGGACGCCTCGATATTCAGCGTGCATCTGCTGTTTCTGGAGGACAAGAGCATACTGGACAAGGTCCGCGGGAGAATATCCGAGGGCTTCACGGCGGAATATTCCGTGAAGAGCACCTGCGACGAGTATCTTGCGAAGTTCAACAAGATGAGCTCGGAGGTTTTCAGGGGGAAGTCGGCGGATCTGAAGGACGTGATGATACATCTTCTCAAGGAGATAAAAAAGGCGAAGGGTGTGTTGCAGGAGGCGGGCAAGAACCCGCCGAAGGGTTTAAAATACATCATGGCGGCGCGGGAGCTTCTCCCGTCGGACATACTCAGGATGCCGGCATCGAACGTGTCTGGATACATCTGCGAGCGGGGCGGTGTCACGGCGCATTTCGCAATTCTGGCGAGGGCGTTGGACATTCCTGCGATGATGGGGGTTGCCGATCTCTCCCGCATAAGGGAGGGGGACAACATAATACTCGACTGCCACGCAGGGAACATATACATCAATCCCGATGCTGAGACGGAAGAGAGGTTCCGGGAAGTGATCAGGACGAGGGCCGGGGCCGGGATGGAGTCTGACGCCGCCGAGGCCTTCACGCGGGACGGGGTCCGTATTTCGGTGATGGCCAATCTCTCGCTGCTGAGCGAACTGCCGCTGCTGAAGCTGTCCGGGGCCGACGGCGTTGGTCTCTACCGCAGTGAATTCATGTACATGATAAGGGACTATCCTCCTTCGGAGGACAGCCAGTTGAAGATATATTCACGGATATGCAAGGCGTGCGGCAAACGTCCAGTGACATTCAGGATGCTCGATGCCGGTTCTGACAAGCCCCTGCCCTATTTGAATTTTACCGAGGAGGAGAACCCCTCGATGGGGGTGAGGGGCATACGCCTGCTGGAAGGGAACGAGGAGATATTCCGGGCGCAGATATCGGCGATACTGAGGGCATCCGTCTCGTCGAGAGCAAGAATACTCATCCCGATGGTTTCATCGCTCGAACAGGTCAGGAAGGTGAAATCGCTTGTGGCGGAGGTGTCCGCGTCGCTCTCCGCAAAGGGGGTCGAGCACAACCCCGCCCCCGAGATAGGAGTCATGATAGAGATCCCCTCGATAGCCTTCTCGCTTGACAGGATACTGCCCGAGATAGACTTCGGCAGCATAGGCACCAACGACCTGATGCAGTTCTTCTATGCGAGCGACCGCAGCAACGAGAAGGTCTTCCCGCATCTCTCCTTCCATGATCCGTCCTTCCTGGGGCTGCTCAGGCAGATCGGCGATGCTTTCTCGAAGGCCGGCAGAAAGCTCTGCGTGTGCGGAGAGATGGCGTCCGACCCGCTTGCCATCCCGCTGCTGCTCGGCGCGGGGGTGTCGGAGCTCAGCCTGAACAACAGGGCCGTGTCCCGCACAAAGAGGCTGATAAGAGGCCTCTCCGCCGATGCCGCGCGGAGCCTTCTCGACGAATGCATCGGGATGGACGGGGCGGAACAGGCCAGAAGCGCGTGCAGGAGGCTGGTGGGATATTGGAGGTAATTGCAAAACTCCTTTCGCGGGCATGGCAACACGTGATTTCATACGTG
>DYMC01000212.1 GCA_020721745.1 Lentisphaera sp.
CTGGGGGTCAAAAGGTCGCGAGTTCGAATCTCGCCATCCCGACCACTCTTCCCCTCCATTGTGCGGATATCTTCCGTTTACCATTCAAAACCTGTAGTTCCACTTCCAGGAGGTAATTGCAAAATTGCCTTTTTAGGGGAACGCCAGCCTCATGGCTGGCTCTTAAGCCGGTCATAAGACCGGCGTTCCGTAGGCAATTTTGCAATTACCTCTCAGGTTTTGATCGAGCTGCTCCGCCTGCCCCCTGTCTTGAAAATGCGTCAGGACGATATAGATTCGGCACATGAAGATATTGTCGTCATCGCAGGTGAGGGAACTCGATTCGAGAACCATATCGAGCGGGCTTGTGCCCGGATTTGAACTTATGGATCGGGCGGGGAGGGGGGCTGCCGCGGAGATTCTCGATTTCAGGAGGAGCTTCCATCCCGGGGCGAAAACCGTCGTCGTTCTCGCGGGCAAGGGCAACAACGGTGGTGACGGCTACGTGGTCGCCAGGGAGTTGTCCAAGGCCGGTCTCAGCGTCAAGGTTCTGATGACCGCGCGGACGGAGGACGTCAAGGGCGATGCCGCCAGGCATCTTGATCTAGTGCCCAGGAAGGTCGTCTGCGAATTTCGCGAAAAGCCAAGTCCAGGGGATTTCCCCCCTGCTTCGATTGTAGTGGACGCTCTGCTGGGGACTGGCCTTGCGGGCGCCCCCTCGGGGAAGACCGCCGAATGGATAATCGCCGCGAACTCGTGCGGACGGCCGATCGTCTCTCTCGATGTGCCCTCTGGACTCGACAGCGACAGCGGGGAGGCTTATTTTCCCTGCGTGCGGGCCGACATGACGGTCACGTTTGGAGCGCCCAAGCGGGGCTTGTTTTTTGCCGATGGTCTCCTGAACACCGGGATTTTGAGATTTGTTGACATAGGTATTCCACGCCGTTTCATCGAGGGCTGCGAATCGGAACTGCAAACGCTGACTTCTGCCGAGGCCGATGTGCTCATCCCAAGGCATCCGCAGAACTGCAACAAGTTCTCCCGTGGAACGGTTGCGGTGATCGGAGGAAGCACGAAATATTCCGGTGCCCCGGCGCTCGCGGCATCATCGGCTCTCTCGTCCGGCGCGGGATTTGTCAGCCTCCTGCATCCTTCCGGATGCGAAATCCGCAGTATGGACAAGGCGATAGTCAAGATCGCGCTACCATCGGACGGCGGCGTGTTTTGTCCGGCATCCATCAATCCGGATATTTTTTCGGTCCTGAAAAAGGCCGATGCACTATGTGTCGGCCCCGGAATGACAGCTTCGGATTCGGCCGCCAGCCTGGTCAATCTGCTGTGGATGGGCGGGAAGAAGGCGGTGTTCGACGCCGACGCACTCAACATCATCGCGGCGAAGAAGCTTGGGAGAAGGAGGATTCCAGGGGTGATGACTCCTCACGACGGAGAGATGAAAAGGCTGCTTCGAGGATATGGGATTGTGTCGTCCGGTGACAGGTTTGCGGACGCGGAGAGGCTCGCGTCAACGACCGGATGCGTTGTCGTGCTGAAGGGGACCAGGACGCTGATCGTGGCGCCCGACGGCAGGAAGTTCCTCAACATGAGCGGCACGAATCTTCTTGCCAGCGCGGGGACCGGCGATGTGCTTGCCGGACTTGTCGCATCGCTTTGTGCGCAGGGGCTGGACCTCTTCATGGCCGCGGTGCTGGGCGCCTACTTGCATGGCAGGGCCGCGGAGAGGAATGGTGCTGCGCCCTTTAGCGCTGACAGGCTGCTGGCGGGATTGAGCGCCAAGGCTTGCCTGCCCGTCCGCCAGATCCCCGAGGGAAGGACAAAGAAGTTTCCCGGAAGGGGGAGGATTGCTGTTGACCGGGGAGGACTGCGTGCAAAACCGCCATATCGTTGAGTTATCACTTTAGGACGGCCAGGGATGGCCGTCATATTTTTTCCGCGGAGGCGTGGCAAGATGAAGGTGTTTGAGATTAGACTTGGGAAGACGCTGCGCAGGGACGGGAGGACGGGCTCCCTGCATCCGTGGATATTTTCGGGCGCGGTCGCGTCCGCGCCGGCGGGTATTCCTCCGGGCTCGCTGGTGAAGGTCTTCGATGCCGGTGGCGCATTCGTCTGCTACGGCCACTACAACGGGGGCAGCAGCATCCGCGTCCGCGCCATATCCCAGAATGAGGATGAAATTCCGGATCTCGACTACATGGCTGCGAAAATCGCAAGAGCGGCCGCATTCAGGAAGTCGCTTGCTCTCGACTCGGATTCCTGGCGCGTGGTCTTTTCGGAGTCGGACGGCCTGCCCGGGCTCGTGATTGACAAGTTTGGCGACTTTGCGGCGATGCAGACGACGACGGCTGGAATGGACAATCTGAAGGGGGAACTTGCGAAAATCGCAATGAGGGAATGCGGAGTCCGCGGGATTGTGGAGAGGAACGACTGCGAAATTCGCAAACTGGAGGGACTGCCCGCGACGAAGGGGATGCTTGCCGGAGAAGAGCCGCCTGGGGAGCTGGTGATAACGGAGAACAAGCTTAAATTCGCGGTGAATCTTCTGCATGGCCAGAAGACGGGGTTTTTCCTGGACCAGCGCGGGAACCGGGTGTCGCTTGCGAAATTCGCAAGGCCGGGGATGGAATTGCTCGATGCGTTCTGTTTCAGCGGCGCTTTTTCGGTGTATTGCGCGTCGAGGGGACTTTCCTCGTTGAATCTTCTTGACGAGTCCGCCGACGCGCTGGATCTGGCGCGGAGGAACATGTCTCTCAATGGTTTTGGGGGGCTCCCCGTGGAATTCCACAGGGGCGATGCATTTTCCCTGTTGCGGAAGTTCCGTGATTCGCGGCGGAGCTTCGACATGGTGCTGCTCGATCCTCCCAAGTTCGCGCCGACCAGGAAGGATGCGGAGAAGGCGGAAAGGGGCTACAAGGACATAAATCTGCTCGGGATGAAGCTGATTCGCGACGGGGGCATATTGGCGACATTTTCATGCTCGTCCGGGATATCGAGGGAGAGATTCAGGACGATTCTGGAACATGCCGCCCGCGATTCCGGCCGCGAGATTGCGATTCTCGCGACGTTGGGGCAGGGGGCGGACCATCCGGTCCAGCTCTCGTTTCCGGAGTCCGAATATCTCAAGGGCTACATCCTGCGGGTCCAGTGACGCTGATGCAGGCGGGAGTCCCAGCGGGGGGCGCATTAGCCCAAATTTCGCACTCTAAAAAACAACCTTGTTGATTATCAGCAACTTACG
>DYMC01000213.1 GCA_020721745.1 Lentisphaera sp.
TTCTTTCCAGTCATATTCGATTCTTGCATCACCCACTCAAAACTCGAAAGAGGCACAATCTTATTTTTTAGGGCGCGAAATTTGGGCTAGTGTCCTGCATCGCAAATGCTTCCATTGCCGGCTCATATGAAATCCGGCGTTTTCCACGTGCATTTTCGCTAATCGGCGCTATATTTTCGTTTTCGATTGACAACAACAACGAAGCAACAAAGCACAGGGAAGAATTATGAAAAAGCGATCCGTCGTGTCAATGATCAGAGCGTTTCTATTCCTCGCCGTCCTGCTTGCCTCTGGAAATTCCATCACGCTTCTGGCTCAATCGCAGGACAAGACTTCCGAGGCGAGGAGGATCTGGCTGAAGGGGTTCGAGATATACGAGAAGGCCGAGATAGACGAGAAGCTTGGGAAGTTCGAGGCCGCGCTGAAGGGCTACGAGGAGGCGATGGGATACTTCAGGAAAGTGCAGGCGGCGCACCCGGATTGGAATGCGTTCCTGATAGACTACAGGATAAAGAAGTGCACCCAGCAGACAGACGCGATCAAGACTCTCCTCAGAAAACCCGAGGAGAAGAAGACGGTCCAGACGCTGCCGCCGAAGGCCGCCCCATCCGCCGACACCAGGAGGTCCGAGGCCGAGACAACGGCTCTCAGGGCGGCTCTGCTCGACGCGAACAAGAAGCTCGAAGCCGCGCAGGCCAGCCTCGCCGAGAGCAGGAAGGAGGCCGCCAGAGGAGTCGCCGCCACGGAGCAGCTCAGGAGGATCAACCAGGAGAAGATCGAGATAGAGAAACGCTACCAGATCGTCTCGGCCGAGCTCAGGAAGGCTCTCGAGAACAGTTCGCGGCCCGACAGCGGCATTGCCGACGAGAAGCTAAAAAAACAGATGGCCAAGCTGACGGAGAAGGCTGCGGCGGCCGAGGAGAAGGCGAAGAAGCTGGAGGAGGCCAACGAGGCGATGAAGCGGGAGAACCAGTCGCTCAAGATGGCGAAGACCGAATCCGACTTCAAGGCGAAGGAGCAGGAGATATCTCTTGGAAACGCGACAAAGAGGCTGGCCGACATGGAGAAGGCCGCCGAGGCGGTGAGGATGAAGCTGGAGGAGGAGAAAGCGAAGTCGGCCGGGATGAAAGGCGATATCGAGAAGCTGACGAAGTCGCTGGCTGAGGCCAAGGCGAGGAACGAGAATCTCGATGGCATGCTGGCCGAGCTTCTGGAGAAGAACGAGAGCGGCTCGATTGCGCAGCGGCTCCAGACGGAGAACAAGCAGCTGGCCGACAGGCTTCGGGAACAGACCGAGACCCTCGACGAGATGGCGAAGAGCGCAGAAAAATTGACCAAGACGAACGCCGAAATTTCCCTGAAGAACGAGAGACTCGAGAAGATGCTCGCCGACTACTCCAGGAAGTCTGAGATGTCCACATCGGATATGCTTTCGCTCAGGACGAAGCTGGACAAGAGCATCGAGTTGAGCGATATGCAGAAGAAGGACATCGCGAGACTCTTATCGGAAAAGATGGAAATGAAGAAGACTCTGGATGATCTCTCGGCCAGGCTCGATGCCCTGACCAGGAAGAACGCGGACTACACAGAACTCGCCAGATATGCCGCGGACATGGATGCAAAGAACCGGGAACTGCTTGAAAAATTGAAGACTGCCCAGGATTCGGCTTCGGCCTCCACAAAGAAACTGGAGGGGATATCTATCGAGATGAAGCGGAGCAATGAGGCGGTCGAAGCCGCCCGAAAGGCATCCGCCGCGGAAAAGGAGAACTCCGCGGCGCTGCTTGCGGAGCGCGACAACGCGAAGAAAAGGCTTGAAGAAGTCCGTGCTGCGCTCGAACTGGCAAAGGCCGAATTGAAGAAGCTCCAGGATCAGAACGCCATCTACAGGAAGAACGAGGAGGACAGGAAGGCATCGGATGAATCCGTGGCAGGAATCGAGAAGTCCGCCAAGGAGACCGCTTCGGAGCTCGAAAGGATGAAGAAGGAGTTTCTGAAGGCGCAGAAGGACCGGAACGAGGATCTGGCTAAACTCGAGAAGGCCTTGGAAGAGAACAGTAAGCTCAAGTCCGACGCGGAAACCCTACGGAAAAACTACAAGGAGGCGAAGGGGCAGATATCGGATATCAGCGAAGAGAACCTCAAGCTGAACAAGATGGTCGAAAAACTGAAGACCGACAACGAGAAGATAAGGAGATCCATGCCGGATGCCGCGAAACTCAGCGGCCTCGAGAACCAGAACGAGGAAAAGGCCAAACAGATTGCCGCACTCCAGGAGGAGATCGCGAAAATCAAGGAGCACAACGACAATCTCCGGGCGAGACTGGAGGAGAGAGTGGCCGACTCGATAGTCCCCAAGGACTTCCGCGAGGAAAAACGGAAGCTCCTCTCCGAAATAGAGGAGAAGAACAAGATCATCGAGGAGCTGAAGAGCGAGAAGAAGAGGGCTACGAAGAAATCCCCCGTGAAAAGCAGCTCCAAGCAGATCGAACAGCCCGCGGAGACCAGCCCCAAAAACGAGAAGGCGGCTCTCCTGCTCGATGCCGCCAAGGAGGCCGAGAAGGACAATGACATCGAAAGCGCGGTATGGCACTACCAGAAGGTCTTCGAGTTCGACAAGGACAACCAGCCGGCCATAGTGGCCTTGGCGAGGATATCGGTTGAGAAGGGCGAAAACGAAAGGGCAATCGCCTATCTTGGGAACCTTCCCGCTGCAAAGATCGAATCCGGCGACATGGCACTTTCGGCGGCAAAGACGGCGCTAAAGATCTTTCCCGCTGATTCCGCCAAGGCAAAGGCATACTACGCCAGGGCGCTCGAACTGGGCGCCAAGAAGGATCCCGACCTGGACAGGGAGCTGAAATAGATTCCTAATCGCGTCGCAATGATATCCACATCAATGGGAAGGATGTTTTCCAGAGCATCCATGTCCAAGTCGGCCTGTGGCCGCAACCAAAAAGAATGACCACAGAGCCGCAGAGCTTTTGAATAAATAATGGAGGGACGCGCTTGCGCGTCCGGAGTTTTGCAATTGGCTCATGAGGTTTGAGGATGAAAGATTTCATAGACAAGCATTCGGACATCATAGACTGTGTCCTTTCGGTTTTCGACAGAGTATTGTTCAAGGGGCATCTGCCGATCAGTTCATCCGATGGGATGACGAGTTTTCTTTCGAAGAACGGCGTGCTCATCAAGGATTTCAAGAAAA
>DYMC01000016.1 GCA_020721745.1 Lentisphaera sp.
TTGAATTGTGCCGCCCGAAAACGGCGCGCTGCCCCGATATCATTAGAATCGGGGTAAACTCTGAGTGGGCCCTACCTTGTAAAACCGCTATGCGGTTTTACTCTTTGACCATGATATAGTGCGAGAGGCCAGTCCCCTTCGCCTTGCATTTCTTCCTGCTTGCGATCACCCTCGACTTTTTTGTCTTCTTCATTTTCCTTCTCCTTTTGTTTCGGGCCGGTAGTCCGGCCCGTGTTTTTTGCAAAAAAAAGATTCCGAAAAAGGCGGGAATTAATCGCCTTTTTCGGAATCCTTTTCCTTCAGACCCCGTTGTGCTTTTGTGTTTCACGCGTCGTCGCTCTCCGACGATTCGCACAGTTTTTTCGCTGTGGCAGGTCTTCTGGCTTCCGGATCGTCTCTCCTGGACCAACCTTCCCGCGACAATATCGCCTTCGCGACCTGTTGCAGTGGCCCTCTGCGAAATTCGCAGAGGAAGTCCGATCAATCCCCGGTTACAGCGGCGGGTCCGCCGCGGATTCTCACCGCGTTCCTTTTATGCCGAAACGAGATGAATCTATTATGGCATTTGGAAAATTCAAGTTTTAATTTTTGAGCCAATTGCAAAATTGCCTTTGGAACGCCGGTCTTATGACCGGCATAAGAGCCAGCCATAGGGCTGGCGATCCTTTAAAAAGGCAATTTTGCAATTGGCTCTTTTATTTCACAGCCTTGTCGCTTAAATTCTTCAATCCGTCTTGCCGATGGCGGCATCGAGGCTGAGCATGGCGTTCCTGGCGTTTATGACCGAGGTTGAGAAGTTCGTGTCTGCGGCCACGAGGTCTCGCTGGGCCTCGTTCAATCGGGTGATGGAGCAGGCTCCCGCCTTGAACTCCTCCTCGACTAGTTCGCGGGTCTTTTTGACGAGTTCGAGATTCTTCCCGAAAATCTCGGCTTGTCTGATTCGTCTTATGACATCCGCGCGGGCTTGCCTGACTTCCGCGACGACCGATATCCATTTCTCGTGGAGCTTTTTGTCGTTTTGAGCCACTTTGGCCTGCGCTTCCCTGAGCTGGAACCACCTTTTGCCGCCGTTGAATATCACCCACTCGGCCTCGACCCCGTAGTTGAAGCTCTGGTTCTGGGCGCGGGGGCTGAAATGTCCGCGTCCGGAGCTGTCCCAGTCCTTCCTGTCGTGGCCGAAATTCGCCTCGGCATTTATTGTCGGCAGGAACGCCCCCCACCTTGCCCATACCTCGTATTTTGCAGATTCGAGGGCGTGCTTGTATGCCTTGAGATCCTGGCGGTTCATTATCGCCGTGTCGAGGAGAACTTCCGTGTCCGCGACATGGATGTCGGTGCTTTTGTCAAATTCCGGGAACACATGTTCCGGTATGAAGCCTGTCGAGAATCCCATCAGCTCGGAAAGGATGCTTCGGGATAGGAAGAAGTCGAACTCCTCGGCCAGGAGTTCGCTGCTTGCGGAATTCATGCGCACCTCGAAATTGAGCTTGTCGCTCAGCGACGCCGTCCCAGCCTCGTATTTGAGTTTCGTGTCCTCGAAGAGTTGCCTGTTGAAGACTTCGTCGGCCTTGGCGATCCGCATCTTTTCCTTCGCCAGAATGGCGTTGTTGTATGCGATGCCGACCGATTTCATGAGCAGCCTGAGGGCATCCTTGTTCAGCTCCTCCGCCTCAGATTTCTCATGCTTTGCGGCGAGCATGTCCATTGTCCTTATGAGGCCGTCGAATATCAGCCATCTCGCCGTGAGCATGTCTTGCTTTTTCGTGTATCTTCTGCTGTCGGTCCCGAGTCCACCCTGGTCGCTGGGGGTATCCTTGTATTCATAGGCGCTGTAGTTTGCCGTAACTGTGGGCAGATATGCGGACAGAGACTGGTGGAACCTTGCCTCCGCCGCCGCCATAGAGTGTCTTGTGGCTTCATAGCCCGGATTGTTCTTCCTTGCGATTTCCTGCGCCATCTCCACGGTCAGGAGATTGCAGCCATCCGGCAGGCAGAAGTGCTCGTTCCGCTCTATCTGGCTGTATTTCTCCTTCAGGACGGCGGACGGGAGAGGGTCGTGGGAATAACAGCCCGCAAGCGCCGCCGCTGTGAGAACCGGCAGGACGCGGAGATTGATGGGGCGGAGATGTCTTTGTCTTTTCGAGTTCATCATTGTTTTTTGTCCTCGAGGATGTCTTCGGGGGTTACGACACCCTGCACTTTGCCTTTTTCGTCCATTATCATGACCTTGTATTCGTGTTTTCTTTTCATTATGCGAGCGATCTCGGACACGTGCTGGTGCAGTCCGGCGAAGACCGGCTCCTTGAGCTTCAAATTCGATATGGGCGTGTCCATCGGGATGTCGTTCGCGATCTCGTCTATGACATTGTCCATGCACAAGATGCCAATCGGACGCTGGGACTCGTCCAGGACTGCGAGGGAATGGATATGTTCTTCAGCGAGAAGCAGCATAGCATCCTTGATCGTTTTGAATTTGTCTATGGCGAAGAGCCCCAGGTGCATTATCTGGAGAGCTTCGCTTTCCGGCGCCGGCCCGTATATCCTGCTCGTGAGCCGAACAACCCATGCCCCGAGCTGGACCTGTATGATGTATCCGAGAGCCACCACGATGGCGATGTCCGCGCTCTTGCTACCGAACGCGGTCATGGCGATTGCCAGCGCGATCGAAAGATTTCTCATGACGGTTCCGTACAGCAGGGCGATCGCATCGAAGCGTCCGAATAGAGATTTTCCCACCACTATGCTCAGGATTATGTTCAGAGAGTAGAAAAGCAGGAGTGGCACGAATATTGCCAGGACGATGGACGGGTTGTTCATTATGCCCTTCGCCTTGAGCGCCATCGCGACGAACACGACTCCGACGACTCCCAGTGTCGAGAATGGAGGGAAGATTTTTTTCAGCTTCTCCTGGTAGTGCGCCATGCCGTATTTTGCGACAAGCGCCCTTTGTGTGAGATTTCCAAGTATCATGGGGATGACGACTATGATGCCTATCTGGGAGAATATCTTCATCATGTCTATCTCTATCTTCGCGCCCATGAGCATCTTCATGTAGAATGGGGCGAGGAGGGAGCCCAGCAGGAGGCCGAAGACGGTCATCTTGACCGCCGCCGCAACGTTGCCCTTCGCCATTCCGGTCCAGGATATCGTCATACCGGATGTTGGAAGAAGTCCGACCAGAAGCAGACCGAGCGCCATGTGTTCGTTGCCGGCGAAAAATATGCGCCCGAATCCGTATGCCGCGAAGGGGACTACCGCGAAGTTGATGATCTGCGTCGTCAACTGCACTTTCGTGTCTCCTCCCTCGAAGACCTTTTTCAATGGCAGTGTGACCATCATCGGATAGACCATCAGGAAGGTGAGGGGGACAATCAACGACTGCATGGGTTTTGCGTCCCAGTTGATGCCCACGAGCAGTCCGAGCACCATGCTGATAGGGATGACTATTATCAGATTCTTTTGCATTGACGAAAGATATTTCATTATGGTTTTACTCCTTTTTGTTCTAGTTTTCCGGTTGGGTTACAGGATGGTTCACAACCTTAATTTCTCTGTCAAGTTCGTCCACCCGGCCGAGCATGACCGATGTCATCTCTTGATTTGGTGCCTCGGTGAAGGATATGACGAAATGGGTGTCGGTCTCGCAAACCCCTATTGAGCGGGGTCTCATAGTCAGCGTGTTGGGATCTGGCAGTTTCTTGCCGAAACAGAATATGATGTTGTATGCGGCTAGTATCCTGTCGGATATTTCGCCGTTTATCGTCTTCGTATGCTTCCAGTGGTCGAATTTGGATTGTCTTTGTGTAGTCCACTCCATTCATTTTCATGCTCCTTGTTTTATATTATTTTTGTTGACTTTTAGAAACTTGGATAAGAAAGCCATTGTGCCAGCCAAGAATGCGATCACTCTTTTGAACAAGTCTTTGTCATTGGCGATCGAATACGCGCACGGGATGAAGAACAGTGTGAGGAAGAGCGAATATACGAGCCCGCCTATGACGGCGATCGCCATGGTCACAAGCATGTCTCCGCCTTCGCCGAAGTTCAGCGCCAGAGGCAGAAGGCCCAGGACGGTGGTCAACTGCGTCATGAGGATTGCCCTGATCCGCAGCGGGGCGGCTTTCTTTATTGCCTCGACAGGTGGAAGTCCGCTTTGGAGAAGTTCCTCCGCGAGGCTGAGCAGCACCACGCCCTGCGATGTTATTCCGCCCATCATCACGAGAACGCCGATCTGGACTGTCACGCCGGGGACGTTGCCTGTCGCGAAGAGCGCCAGGAAGACGCCGGCGAGCGTGAGTGGGACGTTCATCATTATGATCATGGGGAGCATGAAGGATTCGAACTGTATGGCCAGTATCACGAATGCGAAGAGGGATGCGAATCCGATGATCAATCCCATCACCTTTCTTCCCTCGGCGATGAAACGAGCCTCACTGCCCATGGAGATTTCAACTCCGGCGGGCGGGTTGAGCTCCTTCGCGATTTTTTCCGCCTTTGCCAGAGCTTCGCCGACGCTGACCCCGGCCGCGTCCGCCCTGACTATCACCCTCATCACCTGGTCTTCGCGCGAAATCTCGACCGGTCCTACCGCCCTGCGGACCTCGGCGATGTCCTTCAGATATATGGGATTGCCATTCTTCGATTCGATGATGAGATTTTCAATGTCTTTCTTTCCGCCTATCTCGATTTCCGGCACCATCACGCGGATTGGATAGTATTCCGAGCCTTCGTTGTAGAGCGTGGAGACTTTGCCGTAGACGAGAGTTTTCATGGTGTCCGCAACCTTGTTCACGCTGATACCGGCCGAGGATGCGCGATCCCTGTCCACGTATATCCGGTATTCCGGTTTGCTCAAGTCCATGGATATATTCACGCCCGAGAAACCAGAGGCTTTCCTGAGCGCCCCTGCAAGTTTTCCGGCAAATTCATAGAGGACAATCGCGTCGCTGCCCTTGACGTTGACTTCCACATCCTGCTCCCCGACTTTCCTGAGCCCCTTGATTTTCTTTGCCTGGACGGATATTTTCGCGCCCGGCTCATTGGCGGCGATTTTCGAGGCGGCAGGTCTGAACTTCTTGATGAATTCCTCCGTAGAGAGTTTCCTCTTGCTCCGGGGAAGCAACTGGATGTCAACGTTGCCTTCGTTGCTGACTTCGAGGGTGTAAAGCCCGAAGACGCGTCCTCCGGAAAGCCTGAAGCTGCTTTCCACGCCGGGCATCTGCCAGATGGCATCCTCGATTTTTCCCAGTATTCTGTTGACATCCTCGATCGAGACGCCGCTGGGCATTTTCAGCTTCACCATAATGCGCCCATCGTCGAGTTTCGGCAGGAATTCGGAGCCGGTGAACAGAAAGAGGACGATCGCAACGGCGAAGAGCAGAAACGCGGCGCCGATCGTCGGGAACCTATACTTCATGCTGACATCGAGCGCCCTGCGGTATCCGTTGGTGAATTTTTCAATGATGCTATCAAAGGTTTTCACTATTCCGGAGCTCTCTCCCTTCTTCTCGCGCCGGAGAAGCATGTCGGTCAGAAATGGGGTGAACGTGAGAGCTATAAGGAGGGACAGCGCCACCACGCCCGCCACGACCAGGACGAGCTCCTTGAAGAGCGCAGAGGCCATTCCTGGAATGAAGATGAACGGCAGGAACAGGGCTAGAAAGGTCAGCGTGGATGCGATAATCGCTGAAGAGACCTGGGTCGTTCCAAGCAGGGAATAGTTCTCCTCTCCCTCCGCCTTCAGTCTGGTTATGTTCTCGATGACGACTATCGAGTTGTCAAGTATCACGCCGAGCGCCACGACAAGCCCTCCGAGCGAGAATACGTTTATAGAGAAATGCATCGCCCTCATGATTGCGAAATTCGCAAGAAGGGTCAGCGGAAGAGCGATCATCATGACGACGATTTGACGCCATCTGCCGAGGAAGAGGTATATCACTATTATGACCAGTATTGCGGACAATATCGCCGAGTCCCTCACGCTCGATATCGCTCCCATCACGAATGTGCTGTCGTCCTCGAAAAAGCCGAAATGGATGTCTTGCGGTATGCTTCCCTGCTTTTTCAGCTCCTCGATTTTTTCCCTTACACCTCTGGCCACGGAAACCGCGTTCGCGGCATATTGCTTGAGGACCTTGAATTCAATGCATGGATTTCCGTTGAAATATGTCATAATGCGCATTTCTTCATGGGCATCCTCGACTTTTGCCAAGTCCCTGACACGGATTTCCTCTCCCTCGCCGGAGACTTTCACCACCACGTTTTCGATTTCCTTTACGCTCTCGAACTCGCCCATGGTTCTGGCGATGATTTCCCGCGTCTTGATGGTCACGCGCCCTGCGAATATCTCTATGTTTTCGTCGGATATCGCCTTCGCGACTTCCGCGGGGGACAGCTTGTATGCCTGCATTCGCTCGGGATCGAGATGCACGCGTATTTCCCTTTTCATACCGCCCACTACTTCAGCTCCGGCCGAGCCCTTGACGGTGGCGAGCCTGTCCACCAGCCAGTTTTCAGCCCATTCCCTCAGCCAGACGAGATCGTGCTTGTCTGATGTGATCATCAATTCCAGAACAGGCAGCTGGGACGGGTCGGCTTTTATTATTACCGGCGGCTCCATGTCCTTGGGAAGATTTTTCGCGACGCGTCCCATCGCGGCGACCACGTCCTGGAACGCGACTTCTACGGGAACGTCGTAGTTGAAATTTATCAGCAGCGTGTACATCCCCTCGATGGAGGAGGATTCGATGTAGTCCAGTCCGTCAACGGTGGATATTATCTCCTCGATTGGATCGGCGACGTTCGTCTCGATGTCGTCGGCGGTCGCGCCGCGCCACCAGGCGTGTATTTTCACCATCGGATAGGAAATGTCCGGCAGGTAGTTCACGTCGAGATTGCCGAGGCTGAACAGGCCGGTGAAGAAGACGGCCACGACCAGAACGGTTACGGCGACAGGTCTCTTTATGGATATTTCAGTGAGTTTCATTTGCCGGATTCCTTTTGCAGTGCCGCCGCTTTTTCTGTGTTCTTGGCCTTGTCGGCGCCGGCGCCTTGACTTCCATCCTCCTTCTTTTTACTGTCATCAAGAATTTTTACCTGGGCGCCATTTTTCAGATTCAAATTTCCTTCCACTATCACGGTTTCTCCAGGCTTGACGCCTGAGAGCAATTGAACCCGCTCGTTTTCTTCAAGCCCAAGTTTCGTCTTGCGGAGCACTGCCTTGCCATCCTCGACGACGAAAACCACCTGCTCCCCGCGCGGGGTGGTGACGACAGCCGATTCAGGAACAGTCAGGGCGTCTTCAACGGTTCTTGTCTCCATGATCACCCTCGCGAACATCTTCGGCAGCAATTCAATCTGTTCGATGAGTTTGATCTCGATAGTCCGTGTGCGGGAGTTTTGATTGAGTTTGGGATAGACTTGCTCCACCACGCCTTTGAATGTCTTGCCTCCGTAGGCATCGAGACGGACTTCCACGCTCTTCCCTTTTGATGCGAAAATCGCAGACTTCTCCGGAATGCCGGCCTTTATGACAATTGATTTCGGGTCCATGAGCGAGATGAGACGATCCCTCGCACCAGAGCGCAGCGCGGTGAAATCCCCCGGACGCACAAAGACCTCGGTGATTATTCCATCGAAGGGGGCGTAGATGACGCATTCGTCCAGTTCTGTCTTTTTCACCGCAAGTGTCGCCCTGGCCTTTTGAACATTCGCTTCCGCCACGGCAAGCTCGGTCTTCTTTGTGCCCTCTTCAAGCATGGCCAGCTTGTTCTTTGCGCTTTCAAGGAGAGTTTTGCATCTCACATATTCGACCTCTGCCTTGTCTCTGACTTGTCGCGAAAGCACCTCCTTTTCGGCCAGCGCATTGATGCGGTCAAGGTCTATTTTCGAGTATTTCGTGCAGTTCTCGTAGTTCTCTACGCTTTCGCGCGCGGCCTGTATCTCCTCCGGGCGAGGACCGAAGCGCAAGTCCGCGAGAATCGCCTCCTTTACCGCAAGATCAGCCTTGGCCACCTCGAATTCGTGCTGATACCAAGGACGGTTTATCTCGATCAATTTCTCCCCGGCTTTGACATTGTCCCCCTCGCGCCATGGACAATAACCTATGGGGCCCTCGACCGCAGCCTTTAAAGTGAACTTGTTGATAGCCACTGCTTCAGCGGTCATCTCGATGGTCTCGCGCAGTTTCTCCTGCTTCACTTTGGCAACCTTGACGACAGCGTCCTTGACAGCCTTCGCCTCTTTTTTCCCGCATCCGCCAGCGAAAATCAGAAGCGACATGGATGCCAGCGCAAGATGTTTCATGTTTGTTCTGCTCATCTTTGTTGTTTCCTTTTTGGCAAAACAGCCAATTGATGTTAAAATTTTTTTAGAGGCAACTGATGTTTTCGACCGCATTTTCTTTTATGAGTGTTTCTATGCATGCCACGAAGCTCATTATGCAAGGGAGTTTTAGCGAGTAGAAGACCTGGTTCCCTACCTTCTCGTCAACGACTATCCCCGCCTTCTTCATCACGCTGAGATGCTTTGACACTGTGGAAATATCGCATCCGACCATTTCCCTCAAGGCATTGACACTCTGCTTGCCTTTTGCGAGCTCATTCATAAAAAACAGTCTTGTCGGGTGAGCCATCGCCTTGACGATCTCAGCCCTCAACCTGTATTTTTTTTTGTCGGAGTTTGTCATTCCGATGATGGATCCTTTTTGTCCGTTTGGCGCATTACATTAGGCTGCTTGGCAAAGAAGTCAAATGATTTTTCCTGCGCCGGATGCATTTTTATTGCAAGTCCTTGGTTGGCAATGAAATTCAGCATGTATGCAGCCATATACGATTGCCTTTATCCGTGCCGAAGGGTATAGCGCCATGTATGCGCCCATCGTCCCGGCTATCGCCCCGCTCGCTCCCACGGTGGGAATCGCCGAACCTGAATCGAACAACGCATGAACCAGGTCGGGGAAGACCCCAAAAAAGAGATAGAGCGCGAAAAATTCCGCGCGACCGCGTGGAGTTTTGTGATCGCTTATGGATAATATAGGCTCCCGGTTTGCGAAATTCGCATATTGAAAGTAGATTTTGTTCAAAAAATCAAAGTGGAGGGGTTATGGGCAAGAGGATAGCGATGATCCTGCTTTTCGGCTTCGAGGAGATAGAGGCTGTTGTCCCGGCGGATGTTCTGAGGAGGCTCGGATTCGACCTGTCCCTCGCGGGGGAGGGGGATTTGGCCGAAGGCTCGCACGGTGTCAGGATAAAAACCGACTGCCGTCTGGACGATCTCGACGCGGACAAGCTCGACTGCATAATCCTGCCCGGGGGCATGCCTGGCTCGGTGAACCTGATGAAGAACGCGAAAGTCCTCAAGCTCGTCAGGGACATGGATGCCGCCGGCAAGATGGTCGCCGCGATATGCGCCGCACCGATCGCGCTCGCCGCCGCAGGGGTGATAAAAGGTCTGAAGATAACCGCCCATCCGTCGGTGAAAGATCAGTTGAGGGATGCGGCATATACGGGGGCCATGACCGAGCATGACAGGAACATCGTGACAGGGAAGGGCCCCGGTGCATCATTCGAATTCGCATGCAGGGTCGCCTTCGCGCTGGGGAAGGGTGATAAATCGGAAAGGCTGATGGGGGAAATGTTCGTGAAGTGAATTTTGTGGGTAGGAGATATTGGATTGGCCGTAATTTTGCGTTTGGGCTTGGTCGGTCAACACATTTGTTTACACAGAATAATCGTTCATAGGGTGAGATATGGTATCGGAATATTTCTCTAAAAAACTTAAGGTTGGGGTATACATCGCTTTAGTTGTGTTACTATATTTCCCACTTATAATGGCTGTCAAGTCTATCAGTTCCTATCGGGTATATTGGCTTAGACCGGCTGATTTTTTGACTACAATCAGCTTGTGGCACCTGTCTAATGTGGCAGTTTGTGGGATGCTATTGCTTTGGATTGTCAAGATTCATGATAGGCTCAGTTCCCTCTCGATATTGATCGCCATCGCTGTGTCTGTTTTTTTTCTGAATATTTCCGCATATCGCCCTTTCGAGGGAGCTTGGAATTATCGTATTGCAGCATCATTAGCTCCAGTCACCAATCCCTTTTTCAAGAGCGGCTCAGAACTCCAAGATCTTGCAGACTGCCCCAGGGAACATCTATATTCAGCCTCCTTGGGATATCATTCACGCCTAGATACTCACCCTCCTGGCATACAAATGTTTTACTTTGTAATCCAGAAGCTCTCAGGGAGACTTTCTATGGATTTCCTCCCTCCTTATGATCGGATGGCACTAATGGATTTCCTTGGGAAGGAGGCACTCTCCGCCTGTTTAGCACCGCAGATGATATCAACTGCGAAGCTACTGGCATTTATGGGTATTCTATCTCTGTCAATGATTCCCATACTGGTCTTTCTTAACCTTTACGTTATTTCGGATAAGAGCAAAGCGTGTTACGGAGCAATAATATCTTGCATCATCCCTTCCTATCACCTTTTTGCCGACATGCCTGATATCTTTTTCGTCTGTCCAGGACTGCTTATCATCTTGCTCGTTCTGCTAACCCTCAAAACAAATCAGTTGCGATATCTTTTTTTAGCCGGATTTCTGATCTCGACCGCCCTTTTCTTTTCGTTCTCGTTTGCCCCGATAGGTTTCTTTGCCTTACTGCTAGTTGTCCTACATGTCAAAAACAAGGGGAAGAAGGTCGCTGGCCAATTTGGACTGGTCTTTTGCATCTCCTTGCTAATTCCTCTGATCCTGCCTATGGCAATAAACTACAATGCACTAGAAATGCTCATTGTAATAAACAAAAACAACCAGCAATTCTACTCAATGTCATCGAGATCTATGATCAGTGCCTTTGGAATGAACATCTTCGAACTCTTTCTATTCACTGGCGCAATATGGCCGGTATTATATTTTCGCTCGGTTCCCCCCTTCTTTTGGGATAATGCAAGAAAAATATTTTCCATGCGTGAAATATCTTTAGAAACAAAATTCCTCATGGCCTCAATGTCAACAGTTGCCGTTCTTCTGATCAGCGGGGGCGTGAGGGGGGAAATAGCCAGGAACGGCATGATCATCATGCCACTGATCAGTATGCCCCTTCCATTGTATTACAAATTCAAGGGAAATGCATTTCTTATACTGACCGCGTTTGCTTTTCTAGCCTTCGCCATAGTCTGCTCATTGATGGAGGTCTCCTTCGACTTCCTTTTCGACTACCTCGTGTGTATTTAGCTTCATTTTCTTCTTGTTTGAATTTTTTGATGGAAAAATTCCATTCCCGCGCTATTCTAATCGCCTCTAATGGATATTGACGATAAACAACAAGGAGCCATAATGTCCAGATACAGTCCGGTGACCGAGGAGATAGCCGCCGAGCTGAAGAAGATAGTCGGCGAAAAATATGTCATATGCAACGATGCCGAGAAGCTCGAGCCATATTCCCACGACGAGACTCCGGGCAAGGAGTGGGGCAGAATGCCCGAGGCTGTTGTCCGTCCGTCGTCGGCGGACGAGATTGCGAAAATCGCGAAACTCGCGAACGAAAGGATGGTCCCGATAACGCCCCGCGGTGCGGGTTCGGGGCTCTCGGGCGGCGCCGTCCCCCTCCATGGCGGGATCGTGATATCGCTTGACCGCATGAACAAGGTGCTGGAGCTGGACAAGGACAACATGATGATCACCGTCGAGGCCGGCGTGATAGCGAACGACATCAACGAGCACATCAGGGAGCATGGCCTCTTCTACGCCGGATATCCGATGAGCATGGAGACATGCTACATCGGGGGGAATGTGGCGGAGAACGCCGGCGGCGGCAAGGCGGTCAAATACGGTGTCACTGCCCGCTACGTCCTCGGCCTGGAGGTGGTGACCCCCGCCGGCGAGATAGTCCAGATGGGGGGGAAGCTCCTCAAGGACGTCACCGGATACAACATGGTCCAGCTCATGGTCGGTTCCGAAGGGACCCTCGGAATCATCACGAAGGTGATATTGAAACTCATTCCGCTCCCGAAATATCAGGTTGACCTTCTCTGCCTCTTCAAGAGTTCGGAGGAGGCGATAGCCGCGGTCCCCAGGATAATGACATCATCGGGGATAACGCCGACCTCGATAGAATACATGGATCGGGAGTCGGTTCAGGAGTCCTGCAAATATTTGAACGAGAACATATCCTACCAGGACGCCGGCGCCATGCTGCTCGTCACCGTGGACGGCTCCGAGAAGGAGCTGGTGGAGAAGGACTACGAGACTGTCGGGACCCTTTGCGAGAAGCTCGGCGCGTTCGAGGTCTATGTGGCGGACAATCCGACCACGTCGGAGCGCATCTGGAAGATAAGGCGCAACATCCCCGAGGCGTTCAGCGTCTTCTCGAAGAGGCAGTGCGGGGAGGACATCGTGGTGCCGCCGGCCTCGATTCCTCTCATCGTGGCGGAGTTCAAGAAGCTTGCCGCAAAATACAGCGTGAGGATTCCTTCATACGGGCACGCCGGGGACGGGAACCTGCATTCACGCATATCCTGCGGGACGGACTGGAGCGACGAGAAGTGGAAAAGCACGCTCCCGAAAATCCTCGAGGAGCTTTATTCGCTTGTCAACAAGCTTGGCGGTAAGATTTCCGGCGAGCACGGCATAGGCCACAAGCGCAAGAAATACATGCGCACGGTCGTCTCCGAGGAATACATCGGCATGCTCAAGGCCGTCAAGAGGGCCCTCGACCCCAACTACATCCTCAATCCCGGCAAGATATTCGACCTCTGAGTTTTATTTCGCGGCGCTCGCCGCGAAATAAAACTTGTAAATATTCACCGAAGACGTGAATCCGCCGCAGTGTCGGACAGGCCCGCCGGCTCTCCTGCGGAGAGAGGCGGGCAAGCTTCGCAATGTCCCAGGGATGACAGGGGGTAGTGAATGTTCACGCCTGGATCGGAATTCGGCGTTTGGCATTTTAGCCTTCGCTACTCTTGACTTTAATATTATATCAGATATACTTGAACGAACTGAAGTCTCCGAAGGCGCTCAAGCGAAGGCTTGACGAGAAGAGGGAGCTCATACTTACTTCGAGCGGCAGGCCGATAGCGGTCATTTCCGCCATCGCCTCGCCGGACGATGCGGAAGCCGAGTTGAACAGCATAAGGCAGGCCCGCAGCCGTCTGGCCTTGTCCCGTATCAGGGCCTCGGCGAGGGGGAGCGGCAAGGACAGGATGGGGTTGGAGGAGATCAACTCGGTGATTCGCAAGGCAAGGGCGGGGAGATGAAGACGATTTATGGCGTGATAGACACGAATGTTCTCGTGTCTGGCCTGCTCTCGCCGTTCGGCGCTCCAGGACGGATAGTTGAGCCAATTGCAAAACTACGGACGCGGCAAGCGCGTCCCTCCATTTTTATTCGCCTCGGCGAATGGAGGGGCATGCTTGCCATGCCCGCGAAAAGAGTTTTGCAATTACCTCAGTTGACATGCCCAGGACTGGAGAGCTGAAAGCGGTGGTGGACGACCGCGTCTGCCATGAATACAAGGATGTTCTCCTGCGCCCTGAATTTGGGTTTCCGCCATCGGATGTGGATATACTTCTCGATCAGATTATGTCAAACGCGTATTTTCCTGAGATAAGCGCCGACGACATCATAGAAAACATGAAGGACTCCGGAGACATACCATTCGCAGAATGCGCGCTCGCCGCGAGATGTCCGATGGTGACAGGCAATCTCAGGCACTTCAAGCATCCGTGCTTGCGCAGCGCGACGGTTCTGTCGGCGTCAGAATTCCTCAAACTGGTCAGTGGTGGGAGAAGAGGCCGTTGAGGCATAGCTACTGGGCTTGGTCATTGGTGTTGTATGCCGTGGCCGATGCGAGTATTGATACCATGACGGAGGCCTTGTTGGTTGTTGCGCTGCCGCCGATGTCGGCCGAGTCGAGGCGGAGGTTGCATACCGCGTTGTAGCCTTCGGCTCTTGCCTCTTCGATTATCCTCAGCGTAGCCTCCCGCCTTGCCCTCGACATGAGGGAGACATATGATTTCATCTCGCCGCCGAAGAAGTTCCTGAGTCCGCCTGCGAATCGTTTGTAGTAGTCGCTTGCGATGGTGACTTCGCCGGTGAGCATCTTCGGCTCTCTGGATGCGTCCGATATTCCGGGGAATGTCCTGAGGTCGGAGACGAAGAAGCCTTCGCATGCCTTCTCTCTCTCCTCGAGGCTTTTGATATGCTTTCTCTCGGCGGCTCTTCCGAAGAAGAATCCGATTGGCATGAGAATGAGCAGTTGGATTATGAGGTCCATGGTGTGAGCTCCAGGTGTTTTCCGGTCATTCTGAGGTAATTGCAAAATTGCCTTTTTAGGGGAACGCCAGCCTCATGGCTGGCTCTTAAGCCGGTCATAAGACCGGCGTTCCGTCTGCAATTTTGCAATCACCTCATTCTATCTTGGATACGATCGCCGCGGTGCCGTATGCGTAGAGTTCGGCGGCGCCGGCCGTGATGGCGCTGGTGGAGAAGCGGACGTTGAGTATGGCGTTCGCCCCGAGCTGCCGGGCCTGCGCCATCATCCTCTCCACGGCCTCGCGGCGCGATTCGGTGAGGAGCTCGGTGTAGCCCTTGAGCTCGCCGCCCACGAGGTTTTTGAAGCTTGCGGCGATGTCCCTTCCGGCGTGTTTCGCGCGCACCGTGTTGCCCTGCACCATGCCTTTGAGCTCGACGATCTGGTAGCCGGGAATCGTTTCTGTGTTGACCACGATCATTGGGGCCTCCTGTCTTTGATTTTGATTGATTGTTGGATGAAGCCATTGGATCCGGTCAGATGATACAATATCACGTCGCGGAGAAAAGCAAATCCGGGGATTTCGTCCTGCTGGTCCGGAGAAAAAGTTGAAAAAGCGTTTTCGGGGGTTATTTTTACGGAAAATTCAATGTCAAGTGCCATGGATCCATTCCTAAGTTCCATAATGACTGTGCTGTCCTCGGTTTTTGCGGGGATATCTGCGTTCTGCGCGACGATCTACGTGGCCGGGGTTTTCCAGCGCATAGAGGTGGAGACTCCGCAGGAGGATGCGAAGTCGCTTCCGATTCTCATAAAGGTTCTGTTGCCGCTGGCGGTGAACATGAAGCCGCTTGTGCGCATGGCCTATCTTGCCGAGAGCCGGAGCAGGTTCAAGGAGATGATAATGATGGCCGGTCTGGAGCAGCAGATAGACGAGGAGCAGTTTCTGGCGGTGAACATGCTCATGGCATTGTTCGGAGCGCTCTTCGCGGTGATATTCTTCTTCGGGGGGCAGGTGCTCATAGGCCTGCTTTTCCTGGTGCTTCTCTTTCTCTATCCGAGGCTCTGGCTGAATTCCACGATAAAGAAGCGGCATCTCGATATACAGAAGGCGCTGCCGAACGTCCTCGACCTTCTCACTCTTTCCGTGGAGGCGGGCAAGGACTTTCTCACCTCGCTGAGGGACATTCTGCTCAGGCGCCGCAGGGATGCGCTTTCGGAGGAGCTGGAGAGGACATTCCAGGAGATACAGCTTGGCAAGCAGAGGAGGGTGGCGCTGAAGGAGCTTGCGCGCAGGGTGCAGCAGCCGGATCTGACCAGTGTGCTCAACGCGATCATACAGGCGGACGAGCTTGGCGTCAGCATAGGGCACATACTCAGGATACAGGGGGACCAGCTGAGGACGAAGCGGTTCAGCAGGGCGGAGAAGCTGGCGAACGAGGCGCCGGTGAAGATTCTCTTCCCGCTTGCGCTTTTCATCCTTCCGGCCGTCGTCCTCATCCTCCTCGGGCCGATACTGCTAAAGAGTTTCAAAACACTTTTCAACTAGAGCATGATAAGAAATCTGTCAAAAAGGACGGTGGTGGCCAGGAGGCCGGTGGTCGCTACGAGGTTCTTCCAGCGCGGCTTCGGCATGATTGGCAGGCAGTTCGGGGACTTCGACGCGATGGTCTTCCACGACTGCGCAAGCATACACACCATGTTCATGAGCATGAAGATAGACGTGATTTTCCTGGACCAGGACAACAGGGCCTGCGAAATTCGCAAGGAGCTCGATGCATGGAGGCCGTTTGTGTCGGCCAGGACGGCGGTCACGGTGATAGAGCTTCCCTGCGGGGCCGTGGAGGCCTCCGGCACGGAGAAGGGCGACGCCCTCGACCTGAACGCCGAACTGAGCGAGGAGGAGAAGATGAAGCTGGCCGGGGGCGTGATTGGCCTGCAAAGTGCTGTAATACCGATATCTGCGGAGACTAGAAGATGAAGCTGTATTTCTCTGGAGCGCCAAAGTCCGATGGAAGCGTGGAACTGACCCCTCCCGGCGTGAGCCTGGGCAGGGAGCTGGACAACGACATAATTGTCGAGGCCGAGGCGGCGTCACGCTATCACTGCAAGATCTCGTGGCGCGACGGGGACTGGTATCTGAAGGATCTTGGAAGCACGAACGGGACCAGGCTCAACGGACTGAAAGTTTCCGACGAGATCAAGCTGAAGGAGGGCGACGAGATAGCGGTCGGGTATCAGAAGCTGGTATTTGGGGTGTCGCCCGCCAAGAAGGCTCCGGGGGGCGTGCCGCCGGCCAAGGAGGGCGGAACCGAGAATCTCAGGGCCGAAGCGGCGAAGCCGGCCTCCAAGGGGACTAGTCCTCAGTCCTTCTTCGGTTCGCTATTCTCCGCGGACAAGGACAAGAGCGGGGGGGCCGACGATCAGCCGGAGAAGTCGAAATACTTCCAGAAGGAGAAGGTGGAAAGGCCTGACGATGGAGCGAAGAGGAAGCATGCGGGAACGCTTTTCTACCTGATCGTCGTCCTCTTTGCCTTCGTTCTCGTCGCGGGATTTCTCCTCATCGAGAAACTGCTCTCGGATCAGAAGGCAAAGACTAATCCCGGGATGAAGAAGCCGACGGACGGTGGCGCGCCGCTGTCGGTGATCTACGAGAAGCAGATATCCACACCGGACAACATATTCCGCTATGAGCTGAGGATAAAGAACAACAAGATAAGCGTCGAGAGGGACGATCTCAAGCATTCGATAAGGTTCAGGCGGCAGCAGGAGGTGGCTCCGGAGCTTCTCGAGAACCTGAAGGCGGAGATAAAGAACTGCGATTTCATCGGGGTCGCTCAGCCGCAGGCGGGGGTGAGCCCGGACAACAGCGACGAGACCAAGGTGCTGACCATCGCATATGGCACGTCGCTCAACTCCGTGAGGATAAAGAACGCCTTCGAGCCGACTCCATTCCGCGAGGCGGTCAACGCGATCGAATCCTTCTCAAACGACATTTTGAACATCCCGACCATATCCCTGACGGCCGACGAGATGAAGAAGGAGGCGGAGGATGCCTACGCCAAGGCGGAGATGCTTTTCGCAAACAAAAACGCGAAGAGGGAGAATCTCAAGGAGGCGCTCAAGCGCTATGCCTACGTGATAGAGCTTCTGGAGTTCTTCGAGCCGAAGCCGGCCATGTATGACCAGGCCTACAGGAAGAGCCAGGAGGCGAAGAAGCTGCTCGACGACGAGGTGAAGCAGCACGAGATCAACGCACAGCAGGCGGCGAGACTGAATAGGTGGGACGACGCGATCGCCGCCTACAGGGCGATAACGGAGATGCTTGATCCGGACGACAAGCGCTACCAGACCGCGAAGGGCAAGCTTCTCAAGATGGAGGAAGCTGTCAGGATAATTAAAAAAAGGGCAAGAAGAAATGACCGCTAAAATACTGAAAACTCTCTGTGTCGCAGTTCTATGCGCCGTCGTGGCCTCCTGTGGGGCGAAGAAGGAGCCGGCCCCCGCAGTCATAGGCATAACGAGTTCGCCGGACAAGGCAAAGGTGCTCTACAAGGGCAAGGAGGCGGGGCTGACTCCTTTCGAGGTGAAGACTAGGGCCGGCTCATACATCTTCGAGCTGGAGAAGCTGAACTGCAAACCGAAGTTCATCAAGGTGACTGTCGCCGACGGCGAGAGGAGGGACGTGGAGGTCTCGCTCGAGGAAATAGTCTCCTCGGTGATGATAGACTCGACCCCTCAGGAGGCGATAGTCGAGGTCGAGGGAAGGGAGATAGGCCAGACACCGATAATCCTGCACGAGCAGAAGATTGGCGTGCACAAGGCGATACTCAAGAAGCCCGGCATGGTGCCGGTGGAGGTCTCCTGGACCGTCGAGGACGGCCGCCCCCAGATGGTCAAGGCGAACCTCTCCTCCAACATGGGTGTCATAAAGGTGAATGTATCCCCTGCCCACGCGCAGATAGCGATAGACGGCAGGCCGCGCGGCAAGTCCCCGTTCACCGAAAACATCGAGCAGGGCGAGCACACCGTGACTGTCGAGGCGCCGGGATACCAGAAGCACGAGCAGAAGATCGTGGTGGAGAGAACCCGCGAGGCGTCTCTGAACATCGCGCTGAATGTCCTCCCGGGCACGATCAACGTCTCCTCGGAGCCGGCGGAGGCGACCATTTCCATGGACGGGAAGCTCGTCGGCAAGGCACCAGTCTCCATCCCCGGACTCCAGCCGGGCAAATACCAGATCACCGCGGAGAAGCAGGGCTACGACAATGCAGCCAGGGAGGTCGAGCTCGCCGCAGGCGCCACGGCCGACGTGACGATAACGCTAGACACGAACATGGGCGGCATAGACATAGCCGCCAATCCCCCGGGGCTGACTGTCTATCTCGACGGCAGGAGGATAGGCAGGACCGAGCGGGGGGAGAGCGAGAAGCAGTCCAGGATATTCGAGATCAGGGGGCTCACCTTCGGGAAGCATGTCGTCAGGGTCTCCCACGCGAGAGCCACGCCGCAGGACCAGGTCATCGAGGTTGATGTCAAAAAGGGGCAGATCGCCAGGCCCAAGCCCGTCAACATGTGGGTCGCGGACTGCATAATCAAGTTCAAGAACAACAAGAAGGAGGTCAGGGGTCGTCTCAGGGAGGAGGCCCGGACCAAGGTTTTCTTCGAGCCAGAACCCGGTGTCGCCATAAGCTACGACAGGGATGAAATTCTCTCCATCGAGCGCCTCAAGATGGACGAGGAGTGAATACTGTCGCCACATGCATTCGCCCGGGGTAAATATTCACTGAACTCTTGCTTGCTGAATTCCCGCCGGGGGGCGCTTGATCATGATGAGTTTTTACCACAATTTTTTTCGCTCCGAATCCATGCGCAGGAGAGTAATTGACCTGCTGATCTGCGCAATTCTGCCTTTCATCGCGTCGCTGCTGCTCATCTACGAGACCTTTGATTATCCGGAGACTTTTTTACACAACGACGCGGATCTGTATGCCGCCATGAATAGAAGCACGGATATGGCGGCCTACATGGAGCATGCGCATGAGATTCTCGACGGACGGATGCGGAAGGAGCCTTTTTACAGAGCGCCGCTGTATTCATTTTTCCTTGCCGCCGTGTTCATCTTCTCCGAAAAGATACTGGCCATAGCGCTGCTGCAGTCAGTGCTTTTTGCCGCGACGGCGTTCCTGGTTTTTGAAACGACCAGGCTCTTTTTTGGGCGCGGGGCGGGTTTCCTGTCCGTGTCGCTTATCCTGCTTAGCGGCTTTTTCCAGTTTTGGGTGATAATACCACACACTGCCGTCCTGGAGGCTTTTCTCTCGTCTTTGTCGCTGTATGCGTTGAGCCTCCTGGTTTGCGAATTTCGCAAATCCGATGCTGTCCTTGCCGGGGCGAGCCTTGCTGTCTTGTGCCTGGTCAGGCCGAATTTTCTCGCTGTTGCGCCAATTGTGCTGCTTGGGATTTTCATCATGAAGGGCGGGGACGGTGAAAGCTTGAAGAAAATCATTGGAAATGCCGTGTTGAGCGCTTCCGCCGGATTTCTGGTATTGTCTCCGGTATTGCTCTGGAACAACATCCACTCGGATTCGTTTGTTTTGCTCTCGACGAACGGGGCGCCCACCTGGCTTTCAGCAAACAGCGCTGACTCCGTGGTCGAGAACTTCATATATCCGAAGGGCGGGCCGATGAAGTTTTACTCCACTGAATTCTGGCTTCACCAATTCAGAAAAGCGCTTGCCTTCTGCAAGAACAGGGAATATCCGCAAAATGTATCTTTTTATGTCTTTAGGCATTTTTCATTGATGCTTAAGATGCAGGTGATAGGCTTCGGCATGATTTTTGCCTCCTTCGTTGCATCTGCCGTGTATTTTTTCCCCATGATGAGGAGGGTTTGGCACATATACGCATTTTCATTCCTCTTTATAGCCACCATAGTTTTATTCTTTGTCATCGGGCGTTTCAGAATCACGATTTTACCGGCGCTGATTGTGCCGTCCGCCGGATTCATATACTGTTTTTTCCGCGATCTTCGCAGCCGGAAATGCTCCTCCCGACTGCTTCCCCCTTTGGCTGTGGCCACGGCATTCTTCCTGTTTTCCGAGCCGTG
This sequence comes from Lentisphaera sp., assembly GCA_020721745.1. GTDB lineage: Bacteria > Verrucomicrobiota > Lentisphaeria > Victivallales > GWF2-50-93 > DYMC01. Next base: position 20,362 of record DYMC01000016.1, read on the forward strand.
GGTGGAGGCGGATCTGCCCGACTACTGGCTGAACACGGCGCGCACAGCATTTGCACGAGGCGATATCGGCAGATACAGATACTGTCTTGCTGTGGTGATTGACAAGGCGAATAAAAATTCGAAATCCGCTGGACGGCGGATATTGCTCGAATATGCCGCCGCATCTGCCCTGCTTATGGATTTCAAGGAATCGGATTCGATTTTGCGAAGAACGGAGTTCAACGACAGAGATGAATTTGTAAAAAAAAGCGCTGACGAAATTGATGCTTTGAAAAAAGGCGGCTTGCGTGAAATCACCAGAAAGGCACTGGACGGAGGAAGCGGAGGTGTCATCACGGAATTAATACGGATGAAAATGGCGCTTGATCTGCAATGTCCGGACAAGGACGATCCTGCCAGCCGAAGCTCCTGCAACTAATTTTCTTGAATATCCTTGCCGAGTCAATGGTCCGCCCGCTCCATGCGGGCAGATCATCCCGCCTCGGGCATTTTGCTGCGCAAAATATGTGCAATTTCTGCGAAATTGCTATGGC
>DYMC01000214.1 GCA_020721745.1 Lentisphaera sp.
TTGCATCTCGGGCTTTTTGAGCGGGATCAGATTTCGAGGTTTTTGCAGTGCGATCGACCATGGGTAATGAAAGGCGGGTTGTCGTGGAAGGTGGTGGTAGTGATCTGTATACGATGAGAGAGTACAAAAATACGACACAGAATGTCCATGACTCAAAACCCGCCCTGCATCTTGTGGCTTACGACATCGAGGATGACCGCGAGCGCATGCGGACGGGTAAACTGCTGGAGGGTTTTGGCCAGCGGGTGCAGAAGAGCGTTTTTGAATGTCCCCTCGACCGCAGACGCCTGCGGGAGATGGAGGACGCGCTGCGGGGGCTCGGCCTCAAGACCGGCTTTATTCTTGTTTACAGGCTGAACAAGCATGCGCGTCGAAGGCTTTATGGACATGCGCCAGCCCTTTCTGACAGCGACGAACACGCCTTCGTGATCTGAATATGGACCTCACCTCCCTTCTCGCCTCCCTTGGCTGGCACGAAGTTGACGTCGAGCTTCGCAATACACGCAACCTCTTCGCCCGCGAGCACCCCCTTTTCATCTTTCAGGCAATCACCAACTTCGCCGCACGCAAGGCCGATCTGGACACAACAAAAGACCTGTTCTTCCGTCCTGACCGTTTTTTCCCTCAGGGTGCCACAATCCACAGAAATGAAGTCTATCGCCTGACATATGTATTCCTCACGCCGCCCACCGCCATCGACCGTTTTCTCCATGCCCTGGACCTCCATTTGGCCAATCCCGCCAACAATTTCGAGATGGTTGCAGCCGCCAGGCCGTTGCAGCGATGCCTGAAGGATTTCCGTGACGAGCAGGAGAACCTGACCGGGGCAGAGGAGTTGTGTCTCGATTTCATAACCCCCCTGCCGTTCGAGCCCAAGGACAAGAAAAGGGCATGGCTCATCCACCCATCCGCCCTGCTGGCCTCCATGCGAAACCGGATTGAAAGGCTGTTCGGCATCCCGGTTCCCGATCTTTCTCACATGGCTTCCGGTGTGAAACTTCTTCCATACTATTGGGATCTGTTTACAAGGACCCATGAATCCAAGAGCACCGGACAGCCGCAGAAGCTCATCGGCCGCGTCGGCCCCCTCTATCTGCGCGGCGATCTCGATCCCCTGCTGCCGCTCCTTCTGGTCTGCCGACAACTGCATGCGGGCCGCCGCGTCGCAAACGGCCAGGGCCATTACCGTCTGCTCCGGGACAGGCCCTTTTTCGATCCGCAACTTGACGACTTTTCCGGTTTCCGGGATACCATGGCCGAGATCTGCCGCCAAAGCGACATCGCCAGGGAGATCGACGAAACCGTCATGGACCGGGCGGAGTTCTATTCCGGTCTCCACCGAAAGCTGGCCAGCGACTCCTGGCGAGCCCGTCCCGCTAGGGGCGTTCATGTACCCAAGCGGCGCGGCGGAACCCGCATGATCGCCACGCTTGAACCGGAAGACTATCTGGTTCATAAATTCCTCCACCGCCTGCTTTCACCGGCGATGGACCGGATGTTCGAGGAATCATCCGTGGGTTTCCGGCCCGGACGCTCCCGCGAGGAAGCCGGCCGCATGATCAGGATGCTTTGTGGAGAAGGTTTCCTCCATGTTCTGGAATCGGACATCACCGCCTTTTTCGACCAAGTGGACTGGCGCATCCTGAAGGACAAGCTCCGCGCCCATCTACCCCTTGCCGACATCCGCACCTTGTCACTGCTGGAACAGATAATAGCCTCCCCGATCGAACTCGACGGCAGACCCTTGATCCGCGAACGGGGTTTGCTTCAGGGCAGCCCCCTTTCCCCCCTGCTTGCCAACCTGTACCTCGATTCCTTTGATGAGGCCGTTACCGAAAAGGGATACCAACTCGTAAGATATGCTGATGACTTCCTCGTGCTGACCCGCAGCCGTGAAGAGGCGGAACAGGCGGAACTCCACATCCGCCGCATCCTCGCCGATCTCGGGCTGGAACTGAAGGAAGAAAAGACGCGCATCTCGTCCGTCGATCTGGGTTTTTCCTTCCTCGGCCTTTCCTTCGGACCTGGCATGGAAGAGGAATACATCGACCGGACCAGCGCGACGAAGTCGCTCTTTGTCCTCAGCGAGCACGTCTTCGTTGGCCTGGACTACGATTCGGTCGTCGTCAGGCGGGGAGGCCAGCTCCTTGAAAGGTTTCCCATCCGTCAGATTGGCGAGATCGTTATCTTTGGCGCAAACAATCTCTCCACCTGGCTCGTCCACCGCTGCAGCAGGGAAAACATCCCGATTTCGTTCTGTTCCGCCGCCGGCTACTACTTCACCACCCTTAAGCCCGATTCGCGCAGCCATTTTTCCATCGCCGGCCATCATCTCCAGCGGCACGCATCCCTTTCATCCTGTGACCGGATCGCCATTGCGGCCCGCATCGTGGTGGCCAAACTGCACAACTATCTCGCATGGTTTTCCGAACGCTGGCCATCGGAAGCGCACGAAATCCGTCAGGAACTGGAGACATCCATCGCCTCGGTGAGCAAGGCGTCCAGTATCGAATCCATCCGCGGATTCGAGGGGCAGGCCGCACGCCATGTCTACAGGTTTGTCAACAATCGTTGCGCGGACGAAGGCTTCCGCTCGCCAGGACGCAAAAAACGTGAAAAATCGGACCCCTTCAACTCCCTGCTCGATTTCGCCTATTTTTTGTTGTTCACCCGCCTCAACGTTCTTCTCCGTTGCAGAGGACTTAATCCTTACCTCGGCATACTCCACAGCCACAAGGATAACTACGAATCCCTGATCTGCGATCTGCAGGAGCCTTTCCGGTGCAGGATGGACCGTTTCGTCCTCAAACTCATCAACCGGAAGATTATCCGTCTGGAACACTTTGACCTGGATGCAGATGGCAGATATATTCTGAAAGGACCGGCTGTCGGCCTGGTACTTAAAGAATTCGAAAGGGAGATGGATACCCGTTTGAGCCGTGACGGCGGCACGTTCAAACAGCTGCTCATCGCCCAGACACATGCCGTGCTGGAGTGGGTGCGGGATGGAGCCGAACTCAAAATATATCAGGCATAATGACCCAGAAAACTACCTCTTCCGGAAACCTCCCTCAAAATTGCTTCCGGAAGGATGTTTTTCAAGGAGGTTTCCGGAAATGGGCTTGCAACCTCCTGAAAATGAAGATAGATTGCAAGCCAGAGCCAGAAGGGCTAACCGATCCGGATCGG
>DYMC01000215.1 GCA_020721745.1 Lentisphaera sp.
GTAAACACGCGTAATAGTCTGGTGTTTAAGAGTTGGCCTTTCGAAATGTCTTTCATTTTTTCACCCCCCTCCGTTTTTTCTGTTTTTGCTTCAAGTTCCGATGGTTCTGTTGCCATGTTGCCATGTCCTCCTTTTTATCAGTGCCGAGCTGATTGCAAAATTGCCTTTTTAAAGGATCGCCAGCCTTATGGCTGGCCCCATAAGGCCGGCGTTCCGTCGGCAATTTTGCAATTGTCTCCAATGCGTTCATTTTTACCATCTCACATAGAAATTTTAATGACCTCTGGCTTCATAAGCCGCAGCTGCGGTTCAGGGGGCAATTCGCCGTTCTTCCTCCGGGACAGCATGCGGACCATCTCCCTTCCCATCTCGACGTTAAGTTTGTCAACAGTGAAGGGGGGCAGATACGGATCGAACTCGCGGTCCGGTGATTCATTCCAGTAATTGTCGTATCCGACGATGTCTATATCTCTTCCGGGTTCCAAGCCAAGAATTCTGCACGCGCCTGCAACTGCGGACACAAATCCGTCGGAAAGCGTCATAATGGCATCAGGCTTTCCATGCGTTGAAAAATACTCCGCAAGGTATCCGGCGTGGCAGTGCGAAGAGACTGCCCAGTTTTCGCGGGCAGAATCCGGATTCAAAAGCAAGGGTTCTTCAACCAGCGGAGGCATGGGCCTGATTCCTGCCTCGCTGACCGCCTTTTCGTAGCCGGCGGTCCTCCCGCAAAACCAGTAGAGCTTCTTGCAGTTGGTGCTCCCAAGCATCATTATCCTTTTGCGGCCCCTTGCGATCAGGCTCCTAGTCAGTTCAAAGGCCCCGGATTCGTGGTCGGAAGCCACTCTGTCAACCCCTCCGAATTTCTCGTCATTTCCGTATGCGACCGCCGGCGCTCCGGATTTCAGCAGTCTGTCGAGGGGATTGCAGCCTGCGCCGTCCGCAGGCAATTCGCCCAGCAGAATGCCGAACGGCTTCTGCTCCAGAAGCCTTCCAATCTCCCTGTCAACATGCTTCGAGTTGAAAACCAAGGCGTGGAGATCCGCCAGCGCAAGCCCCTCCAGTATCCCTTTCAGTATGGCGTCGCTCCAGCCAGCCCCGTGCCGGGGATCGGGCGCCAGAGTGTTGCTGAAAACCAGAACTGTGTTCAAGAGGGAGCGGGCGCCTTCATTCGCCTTGCTCCTGCCCGCGACAATCCTGGTCCTGGGACCTTTCCGCAGAACGATCTTTTCGCTCTCCAGTATTTCAAAGGCCCGCTGCACCGTCCTCTGGCTCACCCCGAGCCTCCTGCAAAGTTCGCGCTCGGGCGGAACCATTGTGTTGCCCGGCAAAACTCCGTCCCCTATCCACTGGACAAGTGTTCGCACCACCATGTCCCTGGAGGACTCGCTGTCTTTCAACGATAGATTGCCTGTCAGCATGGAAGCAGCTCCTCAACAATGTTTCATAATAGCGTCATTATACTATATCACATCGGCGTTGTCAAGCCCCCGTCCAGTCTTTTTTTTTTGATTTTGATTGTATTATGATACGACGAGGCGATTGTTTCCAGCGGAAGTAGGGCGGCCATTCCTGGCCGCCAACTGGAAAACATGGAGACAAGAGATGTCGGGCAAGAATCCTCCAGAGGAGGACAGGTGCCCAAGATACTTTTGGCGCGTGCGCAAGAAGTAGGGCGGCCATTCCTGGCCGCCAACTGGAAAACGAGGCAATTAACTCAGCCTATTTCAAACCTGTGTTTGCCCGGGCCTGTTTCGTGGCTGGCGGCATTCGGCATGATTATCGTTGCCGTGCTGCCTGCCGGGATTTCCACCTCGAGTTCAAAGCGTCCGCCGGATTTTTTCCACGCCGATGTTATTTTACCAACTGGAGCGGCATGCTCGGCCCGCGCCCATTCCAGGCCGGATACCGGCAGCGGCTTGATGATGACATGCCTGAAACCCGGATTTTCCGGATCAGGCCTGATCCCGCCGAGATATTGATACATCCATGCGCTTATGTCGCCGAACATGATATGGTTGAGGGAGAAATCGCCGGCCCAGCTCTCCCAAAGCGTCGTGGCTCCCTGTCCCAGCCAGTGCGCCCAGCCGGGAAATTCAGGCTGGGTGATCAGTTTGTAGGCCAAATCGGCATGTCCGTTTTCGGACAACGCCCTTGGGACATATTTTGCGCCAAGAATACCGAAGTCGGGTTTACACCCATTGGCTTTCACGGCTTCAGCCAATTGCCCGACGACCTTGTCCTTTTCCGAATCCTCGACAAGCCCCTGATAGACTGCGCAGGCGAGCGCAGTCTGCTCGCCATTGGCATAGACGCCGCCGCCCTTGTAGAAGCGCCGGTTGAACGCGTCTTTGATTTTCGCGGCAAGCTTCTCATATCTTGACCTGTCGGCGCTTTTGCCGTTGATTCCCGCGAACTTCGCGAGAAGGACACTGTCCACATAATAATACGCGGTCGAGGTAAGCTCGGCCTGGACGGCCCGTTTGCTGTCAACATGGCACCAGTCGCCGAGTCCAAAGGACACTATGTGGCCGGTAGCCATCGAGGTGCAGTAGTCAACATATTGTTTCATCGCCTTGTAATGCGTCCTGATCGCAAGATCGGACCCCGTATAAAGATACACATACCAGGGAATAAGCAGGAAGGCGCTGTCCCATGCCGGCCCCGACCCCCATTTGAATCCCCAGCCTGCGCTTGGGACAATGCCGGGAAGCTGCCCGCTCGGACGCTGGACATCGGCGAAGCTGTCCATCCACTGTTCATAAGCGGTTCCAGCGGCGAAGTTGAACAGTCCCGTTTCGGCGGCGAGCTGGGCGTCGCCGGTCCAGCCGTTCTTTTCACGATGCGGACAGTCGGTCGGAATGCCGACGAAGTTGCCGACATATGACCATATTGTGCAATTCTGCAGACGGTTCAATGTATCATCCGAACAGGAAAACGCCCCGATACGCCCGAATGCCGTATGGACCACTCGGCCTTCAACCTTTTCTATCCTGACATCCGCCAAAGGGCCGCTGATGCGCAGATAGCGGAATCCATGGTAGGTGAATCGTGGCTCCCATACTTCCCTTCCGCTCCCCTTCAGAATGTAGCGGTCGGTCTGGCAGTCGCCTCCTTTTATTAAAGATGCAATGTTCGACTGGTCTATGTCGTTCTTGTCATTCAACCGTTCCGCATATTTTATGAT
>DYMC01000017.1 GCA_020721745.1 Lentisphaera sp.
CTAGGGGAGCCGTGCAACGCAATTGGTTCTCTTTCAACTTGCCAGAAGGCGGTTCAAGCTCTATATTTATTGTCAAGAACTGATTTAATGGCTCATGGGAGCCTGGCTCTTTATCCTGGTGAACAATACTACAGGGAGGTCTTTGACGATGCTTGTTCTTGTGTTTGTGATTTGTGTCCTGCTTCTGGTCTGCGGGTATTTTCTGTATGGGAAGCGGATAGAGAGAACTCTTGTTCTGGAGCCTCACAAGAAAATGCCGTCGGAGGAGTTGCGCGACGGGGTGGACTATGTTCCCACGCCGACACCGGTTCTGCTCGGGCATCATTTCAGTTCGATAGCCGGCGCGGGGCCGATTGTGGGGCCGATAATCGCGGCGGTGGCTTTTGGCTGGCTTCCGACGCTTATCTGGATAATCGTAGGTTCGATATTCGTGGGGGCCGTGCACGACTATACGGCGGCCTTGGCGAGCGTCAACAACAGAGGAATGTCCATCGGGCAGATATGCCGGAAGCATTTGAAGCCGTCCACCTACGTGATGATGCTGGTGTTTCTCCTGCTTACGTTGAGCTATGTGATAATAGTGTTTCTCGATCTCACGGCCGGGACGATGACGCCGCCCGCGGTCGAGAGGGAGGGCTTCTGCGAAAACGGGGCTGTCGCGACGGCATCGGTGCTCTACATCGTGCTTGCAGTCATATACGGGCTGGTGGTGTATAAGCTGAAGGTAAATTTCAAGAAGGCCTCGCTGGTCTTCGTCCCACTTGTCTTTGCGGCTCTGTATGTGGGATACAAGTTTCCGATCACTTCCGATGTCCTGTCGCATTTCACATCCTCGCCGAAGAACTTCTGGCTGGTGATACTTCTGATATACTGCTTCTTCGCTTCAATATTGCCCGTCTGGCTTCTTCTCCAGCCGAGGGACTATCTCTCGTCTTTTCTTCTCTACGCCAGTCTCGGGGTGGGGACGGTTGGTCTCCTTGTCTCCGGGTTCGGAGGCGAGCTGTCCATACAGCAGCCGGCTTTGCTGTCGTTCAGCGACAGGAATCTGGGGTTTGTCTTTCCGGCTTTGTTCATAACGGTGGCGTGCGGGGCTGTGAGCGGGTTTCACGCGCTGGTTTCGGCCGGGACGACGGCGAAGCAGCTCGAGCGGAAGAAGAGCATGCTTCCTGTGGTCTATGGCTCCATGCTGGTGGAGGCGGTTCTTGCGGTTCTTGCGGTGATTTCGGTGATGATGGTGGTGAAGGTTCCAGACAAGCAGTTGCCGACTGTGACTTTCGCGAACGCACTGGGAGCTTTTGCCGAGGCATGTGGTTTCAGCCGCGAGGCCGGGCTTGTCTTTGCACTTCTGGCGATAAACACGTTTCTTCTGACGACTCTTGACACCTGCACCCGTCTCACCCGTTTTATAATCGAGGAGTTTATCGGGCGGGAGTTTCCGATGAGGCGCTATCTGACGACATTGGCGGCGCTGGCGTTCCCCGCGTTCATGTGCTTCGTGAAGATCAACGACCAGCCGGCGTGGAAGACGGTGTGGCCGGCGTTTGGCACGACGAACCAGCTTCTGGCTGCGATCACGCTCATCGTGGTGTCCGTGTGGCTTTTCAAGAACGGGAGGAGGCTTGTCTACACGATAGCACCGATGATATTCATGCTTGTGACGGCTGGTTATTCGCTTGCCGTCCTGGCGTATTCCAGATTGTCCGAGGGAGACTACATAATAGGGCCGATCAGCGTAGTCATGTTCGTGATGGCGGTCGTGGTTACAATTGATTCATCGAGCGTGTTCTTCAAAAACGGTCCAGTTGAAAAATGAGAATCCGCAGAGCGTCGGCATTTGTGCTGCTCTACCACAGGGTTCTTCCTGTTGAGTCGGCTCTTGGTGTTTCCTGCCGTGTCTTCGAGGAGCATTTGGATTTTCTGAAGTCCTCCGGGCATGTCTTCATGGATTCCGCTATGCTTGGTGACTTTCTCGCCGGCAGGCTCGATGAGGCATCCAAGCATGTGCTGCTCAGCTTCGACGATGGCTGGGCGGACAATCTATTTTTCGCCACTCCTATCTTGGGGAAATACTCTGCGAAGGCGATGATCGCGATATGCGGCTCGCTGGTGAATCCCTCGCCGGAGGCCAGGGAGATATCGCGATTCATTGTCCGGGACGACAAGGCATCCCTCGATGCGGCGGCGAACGGCGGGGATTTCAGCCAGTTCCTGTCCTGGGGCGAGCTCTCCTTGATGAGGGAGAGCGGACTTTGGGATTTCGCCTCCCACGGATGCTCCCATCTGGGGAACTATTTTTCACTGGACAATATCCGTGGTTTTCATCCCCGCCAGACACATTGGACGATGAAATACGCTCTTGGTGGCGAGCTTTTCGACGGGGCGCCTCGGGCGGAGTTCAAGAGCGTGCTGTCTTTTCCGAGGACGCGTCTTGCTCCGAAGCTGGTTGAAGCCCTGAAGAAGGCGGAGGATGATGGGGAGCGTATAAAAATATGCTCCGCTTTTCCAGATCCGATAGAGCGGATGGAAAGCGATGAGGAATTCAGGAGCCGGGTCGGGGCGGACTTGTCGGAGTCGCGCAAGATCATTGGTGAAAAGCTTGGAGTTGTCCCGGATTGCCTGGTATGGCCCTGGGGCGACTATTCGGAGGAGTCCGAGCGGATTGCGGTGGGCAGCGGCTTCCGGAAGCTTTTCACCGTGGAGAAAGGATTTCTTGCGCCGGGGTCGAATCCGCTGCGGATTCCACGCATTGTCGCTCCTAATTCCTTGTCGGGCCTGAAGCGCCGCATCAGACATGGGATATATTCCATGTTTCCCTTTTGAGCCATTGGCTCTTGGGGCGAGGACAGTGGTATGAACTTTTACGACGAGAGCTTCCGGACCGTCTCCTCCAGCGCCTTGGCTGCGATTTTCGCAAGTTTGCGGATTGTCGCGGGGGCGCTGTTCAGTGGTGGCATAAAGTAGATAGTGTCGCCTAGACTGCGGAGGAATGCGCCCCCGCGCAGCGCATTTTGGTAGAACATGAATCCTGCCCTGGCATCTTTTGGGAAGGGGGAGCCTGTCTTTGGATTGACGATGTCCGCTGCGGCGATGAATCCAATGCCGCGGATATTTCGCAGGGCGGCTGTTGAGCGTCCGGTTTTTTCCATTGCGCCGCGAAGTTCGCATTCTCTTTCTGACACCATCTCCCCTATTCTTTCTTCTTCATAGATTTTCAACGCCTCGATGGCGGCGGCGGCGCACAGCGCGTTGCCGGCGTATGTGGAGGAATGGAGGAAGGCCTTTCCGGTCGGATGGTCGTCGTAGAAGGCATTGAAGATTTTTCTTTTTACGAGAACCGCCGACATTGCGCCCCATCCGGCGCTGAGTCCTTTGGAGAGGCAGACGATGTCCGGGACTATTCCTGCGTGCATGCATGCGAGGGCGGGGCCTGTCCGGTGGAATCCTGTCATTATTTCGTCGGCCACGAGCAGGACGTTGTTTTTTCCCGCCCATTCTGAAAGCCGCTGGAGGAAATTCATGGAATAGACGAGCATTCCGGCGGCGCCCTGGACTATCGGTTCGAAGAATATCGCCGCGAGACGGGGTTTATTGGTGTCCAGGGTTCTTTCCACCTTGAGCCAGTCCTCGTCAGGGATTTTTTCCCACAGTGGCGATGCCTTGCTGTCGAGATAGGGGAGGGGGCCCAGCTTGATGGTTCTGTGCAGGATTTTGGAGAATGGCCTCGAGTAGAGTTCGCAGTCGCCGAGTGACAATGCAAGGGTCGTTTCTCCGTGGTATCCGTTCTGGAGGCTGGCAAGGAGTTTTTTTTCGGGTGTGGATGTCTGGGCGTGGAATTGCAGGGACATTTTCGCGGCGACCTCGACGGCGGAGGAGCCGCTGTCCGAATAGAAGACCTTGTCGAATCCCGGCATGAGCGAGCAGAGGCGTTCGGAGAGTTCGACCAGAGGTCTCTGTGTCGTCCCGGCGGGAATGATGTGTTCGAAGAATTTCATTTGCCGTTTTATCGCTCTGGCTATGGCCGGGTGGCGGTGTCCGAGGCTTTTGCACCACCACGAGCTTATGCCGTCTATGATTTGGGCTCCGTTGCTGCTGTGCAGATAGGATCCTTTTGCGGAGGATATTTCGATCGGGGGGAAGTTCTCGTGATCCTTCATCTGGGTGCAAGGGTGCCAGACATGCGCCAGGTCTCTATCAATCCAGTTCGTTTTTTTTCTCATTGTTGATTGGGGCGATTTTGCAATTGCCTCGGCTCAATATATCGTCTTTCCGCTTGAATTCAAAAGGTCCGAACATAGTCGCAGCAGGGGCTGCGGAGCCGGCCTTGGAAAAAATTTGATTTTTTTTTATTTTTAGTTTGAATTGTTCGCGGGACGGTGTATTTTGCCCGCTGGTTAAAAAACCCTGGCGGTCTTTCGTGCCATTGGATCTACGGGGAAAGTCAATAAATGGCGTAAGTAGGAACAATATGGAAATGTTCGTAGGGAATCTTCCGTACAGCATGGACGATTCGAAACTCTCGGAACTGTTTGCGCAGTTCGGAAACGTGGAAAAAGCGAAAATCATCAAAGACCGCGACTCCGGCAGATCAAAGGGGTTTGGGTTCGTCACAATGGTTGACGAAGAAGCCCAGAAGGCGATCGCCGAACTCAACGGCAAGGACGTTGAGGGCAGAGCCATCAAAGTGAACGAAGCCCGTCCGAAGGAAGACAGGCCTCCAAGGCGTGACGGCGGCTTCAGAAGGTAAGGCATAGACCTGATTCTGACCCGGTCCATTCTGGACCGGGTTTTTTTTTTACGGTCAGGGTTTGGAAGCCTGTATCACTTCGATGGCGGTGTTGATGTTGCCGAAAGGAGCGCTGACCTGCACGCCCGATATTTGGTCTTTTATCTTGGATATCGTCTCTACGGCGATTTTGATGCCTTCGGCTCTCTGTGCCTCCTTTGACTCGTGGGACTTCATGCGTTCGATTATCTCGTCCGGGACGACCACTCCTGGGACTTCGTTTTTCATGAACTCGGCATTTCTTGCGCTTGCCAGGGGCCATATTCCCGCGATGAGGAAGGTGTTGAGGTTTTTTATCCGTCCGATGAATTTTAGCAGTGGCTCGACGGCGAAGACGGGCTGTGTGATGATGAATTCTGCGCCGGCCTTGGCTTTTTCGTTCAGTCTGCGGATTTCGCGTTCGATGTCGAGGGCGTTTGGATCTGCGCCGACGCCGATGAAGGCCCTGGTCTGTCCGTTGATTGATTTGCCGCCGATGTCCACTCCGCGGTTGAGTCTGTCCTGAATTCTGGCCATGGCTATGGAATCGGCGTCGAAGACGCCCGATGCGAAGGGGTATTCTCCAAGTTTTGGCGGGTCTCCAGTGATGAAGAGGAGATTTTTTATTTCGAGGCATGCGCACGCGAGCAGATCGGACTGCATTCCGATGAGGTTTCTGTCCCGGCAGCAGAAGTGTAGTATGGTCTCGATTCCGGCCTTCCGCTGAATTTCGAGGGCTGTCACGAGCGGTGATATTTTGCAGCTGGCCCTTGGGCCGTCGGGAATGTTTATCGCGTCTATTCCGGCATCGTGGCATCGGGCCGCCTTAAGGATGGTCTGGGAGAGGTCAAATCCCTTTGGAGGCACGATTTCGACGGTGGAGACCCATTTGCCTTCCGAGAGTTTTCTGGAGAGGTTGGATTTATCCTTAGTTGGAGCGGGAGGCAGGAGTTGCTCCTTCGGCTCGATCGCGGTGATTCTGGATGAGATGTCTATTTTTCCCAGAGGTTTGACGGTCCTTGCGATTTCCCTGATGTGTTCGGGGCCTGTCCCGCAGCATCCACCGACGGCTCTTGCACCGAGGTTGACGAATCGCAGCGCGTATGTGCTTATGTATTCGGGGCTTGTCATGTAGATCATTCTGCCGTCTATGTTCTTGGGCATTCCGCCGTTTGGTCTTGCGAAGACTGGGATGTTGGTTAGCTTGAGCAGTGATTCGACTGGATGCAGCATTCCATCCGGGCCCACGCCGCAGTTCAGGCCGATGGCGGAGGGTTTGTTGCTGGCGGCGGCGATTTTGGACAGGAGCAGCTCCAGCGGTTCGCCGAGGGAGCTTTCGGCGTTCTCGTCCACAGCGAGGCTTACTGCGTAGGGGATCGGGCATCGGGATGCGGCCGCGAGGGCGGAGTCGAGGTCTGCAGCAGTGGAGAAGGTCTCGAAGAGTATGAAGTCAACTTCTTCCGCCAGGATGTCTATTTGCTCTTTGAGGATTTCGGAGTTGGGTTCTTTTCCCTCGCTTTTTCCGCATGGTCCGGCGGAGCCGGCCACGATTATGTTGTCTCCGGCGCATTTCCTTGCGATTTTCGCGGCCGACGAGTTGATGTCCGAGGTTTTTTCGGCGAGGCCGAATTTTGAGAGCTTGTATCTGTTTGCGCCGAAGCTGTTGGTCGTGATGATGTCGGCGCCGGCCTCGACGTATGACTTGTGTATGCCCTCCACCACGCTTGGAGCCGAGATGCAGAGTTCCTCGAAGCATGTGTTGACGAAGAAGTTGCGTTTGTATATTTCGGTTCCGACGGCGCCGTCGAAGACGAGTATCCTGTCCTTTAGAATCTTGTTGATGTCGTGTTTCATTGCCGAGGCCTTTTGTTGGGTTGGTCGCATGGAATATAGCTTGGGAAAGTGAATATGGAAATGCTATTTTCCTTGGGAGGCTGATGGAGCCTCGAATATATTTTCGATTTTTTCCATGGCCATTCCGCGCGATCCCTTGATATAGACGATGTCGCCCTTCTTGAGGGTGGACTTTGCGAAATTCGCGGCATCGTTGGAATTGGCGAAGTTGGCGATGTCAGGGAGATTTTTCCTGGCGGCGGCGGACATGAGAGGACCGACGGCGATTATTTCCGCGGATGGGAATTTTTGCGAAGCGAAGAGGATGACCTCGTCGTGAAGGGCAGGTGCCTTGTCTCCGAGTTCGAGCATGTCTCCGAGGAAGATGACAGTTTTTGCGTTTGTGGCGACCGCTTCCGAGAGCCACTGCAGTCCTGCTTTTGCGCTGTCTGGGTTGGAATTGTATGCGTCGTTGATGAACATTATTCCTGCGGTGGTTCTTCTTCTCATCCGCATTCCGCCCACGGATGCGTTGGCGAGTGCGGACTGGATGATGTCCGGGCTGATTCCGAGTTCGATGGCGCAGGTTGTGGCGGCGAGCGCGTTGGATATCTGGTGGATTCCCGGGACCGGGAGGCGGAATTTGATCTTGCGTCCGCTGTCGGCGAAGTGGAATTCGACATTGCTTCCGTCGAGGGAATTTTCGAAGCATCTGGCGTTTATCCTGCAGTTTTTGTTTTCCGAGCACGAGAAGGAGAGAATCCGTGCATCGGCCTTTTGCGCCTCGGAGACGAGTATTTCGCGATAATCGCAATCCGCCGGGATGATGGCGGTTCCGCCTTTTGCAAGTCCCTTGAAGACGGAGCTTTTCTCTCTTGCGACGCCATCGAGGCTTCCGAGGAACTCGATGTGGCCTCTGCCGATGCTTGTGACGATCGCCATGTCGGGTTTTGCGCAAAGGCTCAGGGCCTCGATTTCTCCGAAGTGGTTTGTTCCCATTTCGATGATGGCGAAGCTGTGTTTTTCCGATATGCGCAGGAGGTTGAGCGGGACACCGACCAGATTGTTGGTGTTGCCTTGAGTGGAGAGGACTGCGTCGTGTCCGAAGGCGGACTCGATAATGGCGGAGAGGAAGTCCTTGGTCGAGGTTTTTCCGGAGCTTCCTGTGATGGCTATGATCTTCGCGTTGGATTGCTCTCTGTTGAGTTGGGCGAGGCGGGCGTATGCGGTGCCAGTGTCGTCCACGATTAGAGCCGGGATGTGGAGCTTGGTGGCGGCATGGGAGTTTTTGGCGGATACGCATACGGCTGCGGCTCCCGAGCCCACGGCATTTTGGAGGAAGTCGTGGCCATCGAATTTTTCGCCCTTGAGTGCGAAGAAGAAGGCATCCCTGGGGATTTTTCTGGAGTCGGTAGAGACGAGGGTTGAATCGAACTGCGGCGGGGGCGGAGAGCAGTCGAGCCAGCGGCCTTGAAGTCTTGATGTTAGTTTGCTTGAGTCGAGGAGCATGTTCAGATGCTTTTTGCGTGAGACAGGAGGAATTTCTCGGCGTCGGCGCACCAGAGGCCGTTGTTGGCTGAGCATATTTCGGAGAGTCCTGCGAAGAGCTTTGAAGCATCCGCTTTTTTACCGAAGTCGGCGATGGCGGTGAGTTCCATGGAGATGTTCGTATAGATCAGCTTTTTTCCGCCGGGGATTTTTGGCAGATTGAGGGTTGTGCCCACCACGGAGTCGAGTCCGCCGATGTGTGTGATCATGGCTGCGGGGTTGATGCGCCCCCGCGCCATCAGGTCGAGCGCCTCGCGCATGTCGTCGGTGTTGCCCCCGCTGGTGCCCACGATGTGGGTTCCCTGGTAGTGGACGTTGTAGAAGTTGAAGTTTGCGGAGAATGCCGGGTTCGTGGGGCCCGCGAAGAAGTTGAGACAGCCGTCGCGGGATAGTATTGCATCCCCTTGTTCAATGAGTTCCTTGACCGGGGCGAAGACGAAGACATCGTCGAAGCCTTTTCCGTCTGACGTGCGCATGAGTTCGGCGGCGGGCTCCTTCGTCGAGGATGTGTTGACGTAGACGAGCTTGATCCCTTGTTTGGCGGCCTCCTGCGTGGGATAGAGGGATTCGGCGCGGCGCAGTCTGTTCTGGTCTATGTCGGTTACCAGGACGAGGGACGGTTTTCTGTCCCTGTGGATTGCGTAGTCTATCGCACCAAGTCCCATGGGGCCTGTTCCGGCGAGTATGGCTGTCCTTCCGGAGGGGACTATGTCCATGCTGTGCGAGTATGATCCTGGTTTGATGTGGTAGTTGGCGTGGAAGGCGCCGATTATGCAGGACATGGGTTCGGCGAGGGAGCCCATGAAGAATGCGTCGCCGTCGTAGGGGAGGAGGCAGTCCTGTGTCATGACCTCTTCGGGGATGATCACGTAGGTTGCGTCTCCACCGATGAATTGGTAGGAGTAGCCTGGTGCGTCGAGGCTTCCCCTGTAGTTGAGGGCGGGCTGGACGGTGAATTTCTGTCCGGGATGGAATTTGTCCTTCCACTTTGCTCCGACTTCGGTTATTTCGCCGCAGAACTCGTGTCCGATGATGACTGGATTTTTGGAGACATCGTGAGGTATGCGCTTGTGGTTCTCGCCCTGTTCGGCGGCCTTGTATGAAGACATGCAGAGGCTGTCGGTAGTGATTCTCGCGAGGATCTCGCCGTCCTTGTGCGGAGGCAGTTCGAATTCGTCAAGGCGCAGGTCTTTTTTTCCGTGCAATCGGACGGCTTTGGCCTTTATCATTGTGGCTATCTCCTGAACGGTGGCAGGCCGCGGATTTCCCTTTCACGCAAAGGCGAGCCATCCGGATTGACTAGGCGGACGGTGGTGAAGATCAGGAGATTTCTCTTGTCCCTCTCCTCGGTTTTTGATCTGAACAATCTTCCGAGGAGGGGGATGTCTCCGATCATTGGTATTCTGTCGTCGGTTACGTCGGATTCGTCTTTGATTGTCCCCCCCATGACGATGGTTTCTCCGTCGTAGACGGTCACGGTTGTTTCGACTGTTCGTGCCTCGATTATTGGCATTATGATTACGTTGGTCACGGTGTTGGCACCGTAGTCTATCTTATAGCTGTAGTCAATCCATCCGATATGGCTTTGGACGAGTGGTAGCATCTGCAATGCGATGGTGTATTTGTCGGCATCTACGGTGGGTGTGACGGTCAGCATAACTCCGAGCTGAACCGGCTCACCGAATTCGGGGATGGATGGGACGACATAGGTGTTTCCAGCGCCATCATCAATTACTTCCGCTTCTCCCCATGATTCCGGGAAGTATTGCTCCGTGGTCATTCTTATAACCGCCTGTTGTCCGTTCATGGTCGTAACGCGGGGGGTTGAGAGGATTTCCGTCCTATTGGAGGCGTTCAATGCATGCACTATGGCCTGATATGTGACACCTTCCGAGTCGTGATGGGTGATGTTGAAGAGGGTATCGTTTCCACCGGCCCATGTGGTGGTCAAGTCGTCTCCGAATCTCATAAGGGGGTCGTTCCGGTCGAATGACATGGAGCTGTTGCCCATGGGAGGGTTGGTTTGGCCGGCAGGTCTGCTTATGAGCCACTCGAATCCGAGGGAATTCACATCTGCCTCTGCGACTTCGACGAATTTGGCCTCGATGAGAACCTGGGGGTCGACTACGTTTATTTCATCTATGATATCCTCTATCTTGGCCAAGTTGTCAGGGGTATTCGTGGCAATTAGCCTGCTTATTCTGCCGTCGAAGACGATTCTTGCGCCTTCGGGGAACTGGATGCCGCGCTCCTGGAAATAGGTTTGGACTGTCGCGGAGCTGCCTGTCGTGTCTGCACCTTCGCCACCGGCCTCGCCACCCACTGCGGATATGGCCTCGGTTTCGAGGGCGTAGATTCTCGTTTCGAGATCGTCGAGGGGGATTTCCTGTGTTGCGATGACGACTGCGTATTTTTCAATCCTGTATTTGAGGTTTGCGCCTTGGCAGATGATTTTTATCGCGTCGCCGAGGGGGATATTGTCCACGAGCATGGTGATCGTGGGCACGCTTGACGGGCCTGCCGGTGCTGGAGCCGGGGCTGCGTCTCCGCCATCATCCGCTTTTGCGTCCGGGGCGGCGGCGGGAGTCGGCGACAACTCCAGGCCTGATGACATTCTGAGGATGATATTGACGCCCTTGCCCTCGGGATCTCTGTCGCGGCTTCTGGCCTTGAGATATTTGATGGCCGACTGTATGGATACTTCGTCGAAGTCTATCTTGTCTATTATAATATCGTTGAGCTTCTTCTGTATGGAGCTTGTCTCCTGGTTTTTGAGAGTTGGCTCCTTCAGGACTTCTTCGGTGCTGGCATAAGTTCTCGGGACGAGCGGGGGGACGTACTTCCATTCGGCCTCGGCCATTCTTTCGCGTTGCGTCATCTTGTGGCGTTCTTTCGCCACATCGTACATTTTTCTTGAGATGATCTTGATCTGCTCGGCGGCTCTCAGGTGGTATGGGTTGATCGCGAGAACCTCCTCGAACTTGTCACGGGCCTTGTCGAGCTGGCCGTCCTCGTAGAAGTTCTTGCCCTGCTGGAAGAGGACATCTATCTTGTATAGCCTTTCGTCCTTTTTCGGGTCTGCAGCCTCCTCTGAGACATTGTTTCTGTATTCAACGACGGACTTCATGCGGACGTATCGTTTGATGAGGTCCCTCATCCTCTTCTCGTTGGATGGGTATATGATGATGGCCTCGTTGCATAGCCTTATAGCATCGTCGTATTTGGCGCTGTCTGCGGCCTTTTCGGCCTCTGCCGCCTTCTCCTCGGCGAGGAAATAGTAGCTGTCCGAGATTGCCTGGTCTATTCCCTGTATTTTCGGGGGGATGAGCGGGTTGTTGTCAATCTTTTTGAGTATTTCCTTTGCCGGGATGAAGAACTCCTTCACCGCCTCCTCATATTTTGACTCGGAGTAAGCCTCCCTTCCCTTGATGAAGAGCTCGTCGGCCTCCTTCACCTTGGCGGACTTCTCCGCCACGGTGATGTCGGACTGGAAGCGGACCTCGTCTTTTGCGGCGTTGTCGTCCTGGACGGGGGTGGCCGCCGGAGCTTTGGGCGGTGTCGCCTCCATGTCGTCCGCGAAGGAGTGCAGGGAGAGTCCCATGCATATGGCCAGGCAAAGCTTTAAATTCATAGATTGAACTCCTATGTTTTAGTATGGAAGAATATTATCGTCTGAAGTCAAAAGTTCCTC
This sequence comes from Lentisphaera sp., assembly GCA_020721745.1. Classification (GTDB taxonomy): domain Bacteria; phylum Verrucomicrobiota; class Lentisphaeria; order Victivallales; family GWF2-50-93; genus DYMC01. The sequence continues at coordinate 11,835 of DYMC01000017.1, forward strand.
TGGTCTGTCCTGCTCTGATCGGGATTCCGTCTGGGTTGACGAGGCGCGCTGTGATGAAAATGATCAGATTCCTCTTCGTTCCCAGCTCGTTTGTGGTTCTTGCAAGTCTTCCGAGGAGCGGGATATTTCCGAATCCGGGTATTTTGTCGTCCACCGCCGAGACATTGTCGCGGATCATCCCCCCGATGATCAGGGTTTCGCCGTCATATACTTTCACATTGGTTTCGACATCCCTTCTGGACAGCTCTCTCATTATGAGTGTGGCGGTGGTCTCTTGGTCGGCGATCACTAAGCCATAGCTGTAGTCTGTCCATCCCGTCCGTTCGAGCACCTGGGGGTGGAGTGCCAGGGATATTGTATAGTTGTTGGGGCTTACGGTCGGTGTTACGGTGAATCTTATACCGACGTCCGTGGCTTCGCCGAATTCGGGATATGACGGGATGATGGAGACGGTAGTGTCGGTCACGGTTATTTCCGGTTCGGTCCAGGATTCGGGGTAATACTCCTCGCGGACCATCCTGATGGTGGCCTCCGTTCCGCTTGTGGCGATGACTTTGGGGGCGGAGAGGACTTCGGCGGACTGGCTTCTGTTGAGCGCATGGAGGTAGAAGGAGAGGTTGTATCTTCCGCCCGGGCCGAAATTTGCCGGCCACTGGAGGTTGTTTATAAGCCTCGAATTGACAGTATCGTCCAGTGGGCTCCTTATGTTGCTGGCATTAACCCCTAGGGTTCTCATGGTGGACGCATTCTGGGTGACCTGCCATGAGCTTGTGTCGTTGAGGCCGGCCGCGTTGTTTATGTCCTTGCTGAATAGGTATTCGAATCCGAGTTCCTCGAGATCGGTCTGTGTGAGTTCGACGAATTTTGCCTCGATGAGGACGAGAGGGGTTTCGACATCAATTTCCCTGAGCAGTGTTTCGATGCGCCGGAGGTTTTCAGGTGTGTTTTTGACGATCAGCTTTCCGGAGCGCCTGTCGTATGCGATGGTCGAGTCGGTATCGGTGAAGGGGACACCACGTTCTGTGAAGTATGCCTTGAGCTGTTCGCTGCTGACGCTGGCGGGGCGTGTGGCGGTCCCGCCAGCGGTGGTTCCGCCGGTGGTGGCGTCGAATGTGGTTGCGGTGTCGATTATGTCGGCATCTGTGGCCATCATGTCGGTTGCCTCCTCGCCTGCGGTGGCTGGTGCTATGGTGCTGATGACAGCACCACGGACCTTGAAGAACCGCGTTTCCATGACGGTTGTGATTTCGGTGCTTATGATTACAGCTCTGTCGCCGACCCTGTATTTCAGCCCCGTGGACTGGCAGATGTATCTTATGACCTCGCCTACGGGTATGTCGTCGAGGCTGATGGTGATTTTTGGGATTTGATCCATCTGGTCCGCGTTGAGGTGGAGGGTTATGGGGATGCCTGTTTTTTCGGGACTTGTGTCGTTGTCCTTGCTTTCGGAAATGAGATACTGGACGACGGAATTGAGGGATGTGTCCTCGAATTCGATTCTTGGTATGACGATGTCGTTCAGCTTGCTTGCGATGGAGCTTCTGTCGGCCTGCTTGGTTATCAGATCCTGGACGGGCTTGTCGGCGGGGCGCGGGAGGACAGCCTCGTTCCAGTTCCATTCGTTTATGGCGAGGGTTTCGAGATATTCGTTGTATCTGCGGACTCTTGCGGAGTCATGGATGGTTTCGTAGAGGTTCTTGAGCATTCTGGTGGCCTTGATGTTGTAGGGGTCTCTCATCAGGACTGTTTCGAGGGCATCCCTTGCGCGCATATACTCTTGGTTTTTTATCAGAGTTTCGGCCTGGGCAAGGTTTACGTCTATGTCGTTGATGCGCAGGTCTCTGCCGGAGTCGATGTTGGTGAGTGATATCTGCTCTCTGAATTCAGCGGCGGCGATCTCCTTCTCGCATTTCTCCTCCATCGTGACGATGGCTTCCACCTCTTTGTCGCTGTTTCTGGCCATTTCGGCCAGGCGCGGGGACTTTATGTTGAGTTTCTCCTGGAATCTGGCGATGTCCAGGGAAGTGTCGGCGAAAAGTTTTCTGGAGGTCTCCCATGCGTCTTTTGCATCGTTGAAACGTCTTTTCGCGAAAAAGTTTTCAGCGTAGTGCCAGATCGTTCTTGCCACTTTTCTTCTGAGATCCAGCGATCTTTCAGCTATCCTGGACTTGAGATGCTCGACGTTTTCGGATGCAAGGGGATGCAGTGTTTTTTCGGCTTCGTCTACTGCCGCCTCTGCCTTCTGTATGGTATCATTGAAGTCCTTGAGTGCTTTTATCCACGCGTTCTTTTTCCTTTCGTCGCGCTTTTGCTCGATGTAGTTCAGGGTATACTGGTCTTTCGTTATGGAGTTGTCTATTTCGGAGGAGAGGTCCCGTATTATGGCCAGAGCCTTGCCTATCTGCTCCTCGTTCTGGGCTGTATCGTCCGGCGAGAGCGCCTGGGGGTTGTCCCGGATGGGTTGCAATGTGTCTTTTATCTCGGTCAGGAGCTGGTCTATCTTGTTTCTTGGGATCTGTCCCAAATCGTTGTCTTCGGGGTGGGAGAGGATTTGTTCGCATTTTCCGAGGATCCTTTCGAGACGGTTGCGCTGCTCGACGATGAGTTTGTTGTCTCTAGTTCCTGTTCTGACGGACTTTTCCTTTTCCGCGACGATGGAGATTTCTTTGAGGATCTGCTCTATCAGGGGCTTGTACTTGGAGAGTATCTCGATGGTGACGGTGTTGTCTTTTGCGATGTCTTTGACGGTCTTGTCGTATTCGGCGGAGATTTTGGGGATTTGGGCATCGAGTTCGCGGAGGGCCGGGATAGCCTTGTCTATGGCATCGTCCATCTGTTTGGTTCTCTGCGTGTCCTCGTTTTTGAGAATTGTTGGGATGTCGTTGGGTTTGGCTGTGGTGCCCTTCTGCGGATTGAGGGCGTTGCCCTGCTGCTCGATGGCGGTGTTCGCAGGCTTCGCATCTGCAGCTTCATCTTGAGAGGTGCAGGCGAAGGGGAATGCCGTCAAGACCGAGATCTTGAATATCAGCTTGGCCGATTTTGAAAACATTTTCTCCTCCGAATATGGTATTGTGTTACTTTGTTGCTAAAAGGGAATATCCCCGGGATTGACGGGAACGCCTGGGAACGGAATATCCCCGGGATTGACGGGAACGCCTGGGAGCACCTCTGTTTCCTTTGGCTTGAGCCGGTGCACTGGTTCTGCCCCCACGTCGAAGACATCCTCGGTCCCCGCCTTTGAGACCTGTATCTGCAGGGCATCCCTGTTGGTTATCTTGGATATCGAATAGGTCTCCTCGTCTTCGGCCGCGGGAGTTGGGACAGAGAATTTCTCGTTGAGGACAAGTCTGAACTTCTGTGCGGTAAAGGAGTCTGTGATGCTGATGGTCTCCTTGTTTTCGTAGGCGTCGCTCTTCACGTTGACTGTTATCGGGGCGTCATTCCCTGTCTGTATGATTATCTGGCTTTGGTCCTCGCTGTTCGCGGAGTTGATCTTTTTGTCAAAACTTTCGGATTCCTTGGGGATGATGTCGAGTATCTTGTAGACTGAGCCGTCTATGGATACTTCGCCGCCTATTTTCCTGAACTTGTCGTCCATGCGCCCTTTTTCCTGGACCCATTCGCTGGTATGGATCTCCCACTTGGCCTTCGAAGCTCCCTTCTTGACGATCTTCTTCAGATGGAAGCGCAGTTTCCTCCTGTTTATGCTTTCCACGAAGAGACGATAGATGGTCGGGGGATGGCTCTTCGGATCCTTGATGCTCGTCCCCTTTTTGATTTCGAATATGTTGGAGAAGCCGTCGTTGTCCAGATCATAGTCAATGTCCTTGGGATCGTTTGGTGCCATTCCCAGTTCAGTCTCCTTGATGTCCGATATTCCATCTCCGTCGCTGTCCTTCTCCCGATCTATCTCCCCTGGGTCTATCGGTGAGAGCGCCGCGCCGCATATCGAGCATTTCTTGTTGTTGAAGTCGGCGATTGGGATTATCGCATGGCATGAGGGGCATGGGGCGGAATGGTATGGCGAGAGCAGGTCGCAGAAGAGGAGATTCTCGGCCTTGCGCGCCGATGATTTCTTCCATGTGCTCTCCTTTTCGAAGATGGAGGAAGGAACGTATTTGGTCGGATCAATGCTGGGGTAGTCCGGACTTTTCTCCTCGAACTGCAGATCTCCGACACCGATGTTCCTCGATTGTTTGACTATGAGTATGAGCTGGACCATGGTGAACATGAAGACCAGCAGGAAGATCACAAGTATTATCTTCTCATAATGTTTTTTCAAGAAGGCCAAGGTTTGTCTCCCGTTTTACCTAAGTTTGTGCTCGTCGCCGACGTATATGATGTATGAGAACTTTATTTCGACGTTCAGCTTGTCGTTCGTGCCCAGTATTTTTACGGCTGGCGTATCGGCCGTTTTCGTTTCCGTGCGCCTTGAATTTGGTGGTGTCGAGGCTGTCGTAGCGGTTGCCGCCACGTTTTTTACCTCGTCGAAGGTCTTTGCGATGGAGACCGAGCGGATCACGTATATCCTGTTGTCTTCGTTTGCCTTCATCAGGTTGTCGAAGAGTTTCCTGATTGCATCAGCCGAGGCTGTGAGATCGGCCTGGTATGTGAATATGAGATATTGTCCGTCCCTGTTTCCTTCAAGCCCGTTCAGTTTCTTGAGATCCCTGATGTTGTCTATTCCGGATGCCTTCATCCTGTAGAGGAGATCCTCAATGAGCTTGTAGTGCTTGATGATGTACGGGATGAAGTCCGCTGGCGGGAGCTTGTCGGCATCCTCGTAGACTTTGAATATCTTGCTCTTCCTGTCGGTGGTGATTGCGTTACCGGACTGGGTTGACTCGGCGGCGAACCTGAAGAGGTTCTCCTCCATGTTCTGGGCGTAGACCTTGCATGCGTCAGGGTTGAGGGATCTTGGAACCGAAAGTGCGTCGAGTATCATGGCGTTGAGGTTTGAATCATCCATGGGTTCGACGGTTCTTGTGCGTGCGATTTCGGCGAAGGCTTTTTTCGCCTTCTGTATTTCCTCCTCGGAATTTCTTTTGGCGAGGAAGTCCCTGAGCAGCTTCTCCGGATATTCGTTCTTGTTGAAGTTCTTCTTGAAGTAGTCGTTCCATTCCGGGAGAAACTTGGCCTCGGCCTTTTCATCCTTGCAAAGTGACTTGATGAAGGCATTGAGTGCCGTTGCGTACGGTTTTCCGAAAAGGCGGTTGATTTCGGCCGTTCTTCTGGAGAGAATTTCGGTGTCTTTTTTTATGTTCTCGAGGTTCTGTTTGACTGGATGCGGTTTCTCCTCGTTGAGCTTCTGTATCTTTGCGTGGAGTTCCTGGAGACTGGCCTGGTAGCCCTTGACCTTGCTCCATTCCATGAAGGCGAGAAGTGCGAGGGCGAGGAAGAAGAGCAGGGAGATCGCGAGGATCGCAAACAAGACTATGTTTTTCTTCAGAAAGTCTTTCATTGGTTCTATAGGTCGAATGAGTTTTTGAGTTTTATCGCCAGCTTGAAGCTTGATATTGCGTCATCGCCCTTTGCAGGGTCGAAGGCGAGTGTCTTTAGATTTTCCACTATCTTGTCCTTTTCACAGCCGAATACGGCGGTCTTGGAGAGGTTCTCCTTGAAATCGTCTATTTCCTTCTGCGTCTTGCCTATGAAGTAGCCTTCGACCTCCAGCCATTCGAGTTTGCCGGCCGCGACCGCATTCGTCGTGTTGGTTGTCGGCGCCATTCTTCTGAAGAAGGGCATCCTGATTCTGCTGTCTGCCTCTGGCTGTGTGGTGGCCGTGGTCGAGGAGCTGTCGGGTGCCTTGCCCTGGGCTATCTTTATGAACCACATGTTGTCCGGGGCGCTGGACTGCAGGTCGTTGAGCAGGTTGGCCCAGTTGGATCTGTCGGCGAGCTTCCTCGCGGCAGCATCATATGCGCCTTTGGCAGCGGTGAGGCGGCTGTAGGCTCCGCGGATTTCGTTTTGGAGTCGTTCCGTGTTTTCGACCGCCTTCTTGCCGAGATCGAGTAGCCTTTCGTCTCTTAGCGCCTGCATTTTCAAGGACGAGAATATGAGGGCGGAGCATATGACCAGAGAGGCCGCGCTACCGTAGAAATACGGCGACTTCATCCTTATCTCGTGTTGTTTCTTGATGTTCTGTGGCACGAGGGATATTTCTATCGGGCAGACAGTCAGGTTTCTGAGCCCGAGGCCTATCACTTCCGAGAACATATGCGCGACTTCCGCCAGCTGCTCCCTGTCTATCGAGTCGGCGAGCGAGACGACCTGGAAGGCGTTGAAGTATTCGCAAGGTATCTTGAGTTTCTCCTGGAAGAACCGCGGAGTGAAGGCCATTACGGAGCTTCCGCCGGCGAGGTATATCTTCGATGGCTTGTTGCCTTTCTGCTGGGATCTGTAGACGTTGATGGACCTGTTGATCTCCCCATGCAGACGGGTCATGACGTTCCGGACTATCTTTGAGATGGTCGCGGCGACTTCGGAATCGGGCTCCTCGTATGCGCCGCCCAAGGCCACGAATCCATGCTTTCTCTTGAGTTCCTCCGCATCCTTGTATGGGATCCCGAACTCCTTGCTTATCTGCTGTGTGATGCTCTGCCCGGCGATTGGGATGGTTCTCACGAAGAACCTGCCGCTGTCTATGAAGACGAGGGAGGAGCATTTCGACCCTATGTTGAGCAGCATGACGCAGTCCTGGCCTCCTATCTCGTTGGCCCTTGCCGCGTTGTAGCAGGATATTGGGGCGATGTCAACCACCGCTATCTGGAATCCGAAGCCCTCGATGGCGGCGGTTATCTCCTCGATGTAGTCGTTCTTGGCCACGACGAACATGGCTTCGATCTCGGTGTCGGCCCCCGCCTCGCTGATGAGCTGGTAGTCCCATACGACCTCGTTGATGGGGAAGGGGACGTTCTGTTTCGCCTCGAACTCGACGACCTGTCTGACCCTGTCCTCTTGTCCGCCGATCGGGGGAAGTTTCGCGAAGCGGATGAAGGTGGACTGGCCGGTGATGGAGATGATGGCCTTCTTCGCGTTGAACTTATTCTCGCTGAAGACGGCGTTGAGCGCCCCTTTGACAGCAGGCAGCACTTCCTCTTCCTTGAGTTCTCCTCCGAATTCCCTGAAAATGAATTTTTCGAGGACCAGCTTTCCGCTTGGCGGATAGCTGAACTCAGCGACCTTGAGGCTTTCGCTTCCTATGTCTACAGCCAGGAGGAAATCTGTCTTAGCCATGGTGCCGATGTCCCTTTGTTAGTCTTCTGATCGCGTATTGATCTTCAGTAGCTCGTAGTAGTCGAAGTTCAAATGCGCCCAAGGTGTCTTGTCCGCGGAATAGATGCCGTTGCGGACTCTGTCGAGGTCGGGCAGGAGGGCGACAGCCTGGAAGCGTTTGAGGACTTCGGCCTCGGTCTTTCCGCGCGGGACGTTGTATCCGATTCCGATCAGCGCATCATTGCGTTTGAAGGTCACTCTTATTTCGAGCTTCTTCACATCGGCGGAGGAGAATTTCTGGGAGGGAGCCCATCTTTTGAGGATATGTGATGGGACGAACATGGCAATATGGTGTTCCTTGCCGTCCTGTGCGAAGGCCCAGTAGTCGGCCTTCCCGGTCAGAAGCGCATATTGCTTCTGGGGGTGGCCGGTGGGCAGGATGATCTCCACGTCCACCCGAACGTCATCAAGATATTCGAAATAGTCCTTGCCGAGCTTGGTGTTCTTCAGGGGAACCATGAAATTTATGTTCAGCATCATCCACTTGCTGGTTGACCCGCGGGTCTCCACGTTGCTGGTCTTTATGTCCGCCGTGTCGACGATCTCCGGTTTGATGGATACTTCGGTGATCGGTCTCTGGGAGACCTGCCCTTCCACATTGGCGGAAGCGAGGGAGAGGAAAAGAAGAGCAGCGAGCATGGCGAGGGGGACAGTGCGGTGGACATTTTTTATTGCATTCATGGCGCGATCACCTTTGAAATTTTAAATTACGATCCTATAATCTGCTGCCCGATCGGATTTTTTCAAACGTCATTTAAAAAAAAATCATAAAATTCATAAAGGGGCTGCGTTGTGGGGAAAAACAATACTTGGCTCGTCTTTCCATGTCATGAGGAGTCCAGCCTTGTGCTGAACGGAATAATACGCGGACTGGGAGGCTGCCCCGCAAGAGTCCTGGTGGTGGACGACTTCTCCACGCCGCCGTATTCTCCCGGGAACGAATCGGTCACGGTCATAAGGAACTCCGCACGGCTGGGCAAAGGCGCCTCGATACTCAAAGCTCTGGAGCATATCTCCGGAACCGTGGACGGCCATGATGCGGCCGTCGTCACGGCGGATGCCGACGGACAGCACAGCGTGGAGGACATACTCAGGGTTCTGGAGAGGTGGCGGCAGGTCGGGGGAACCAGGACCATCGTCAGCGGGAGCAGGGATTTCTCCCTGGGCTCGCCGCCGTTGTCGAGCAGGCTGGGAAGGCTGTTTTCCTCCGCGCTGGTCCGCATCGAGACGGGATCATACTTCCCCGACACGCAGAACGGCCTGCGCGCGTATCCTCTCGGATTCTTCGGTGAAGCCGGAATACGTTCGCGCGGCTTTGGCTTCGAGACAGAAACGCTTGTGTCGGCGATGAGGCTCGGATACGACATCGAGTTTGTCCCCATAGGAACCATATACCCCTCCGGCAGGAAGTCTCGTTTCAGGAAGCTTGCCGACACGTTCTGGATAAGCATGCTGCATGCCAGGCTCCTGTTCTGGCGTGGTTTGCGGAAGCGCGGATGAAGTCTTGGTGCGCGGTGTGGTCACTGGACGGGGCGCCGAGGTAGGAGCTCGGTGAATATTTACGCGCTGATCTAG
>DYMC01000216.1 GCA_020721745.1 Lentisphaera sp.
GTAATTGAGGGAAAGGGAGAGGATTTGGGTCAAGGTAGATGATGGGGAGGGGTTAAAGTCCATCGGATTTCGTGATAGAAGTGGGTCCTACCTCACGGAGCTTGAGGGAGTTCCGTGAGGTTTTTTGTTTTCACAGTTGGCAATAAGGAGAAGGACCCACATGGAGAATATACTCCAAGACAGGAGAGTACATGAGTTGCTGGAGAAAGTCGATAGGGACTTGGCATGGAAGGCCCAACGGGGGAGGTGTGAGCATTGCGGGGGTCAGTTACACCGGGGGGACTACCCTCGAAAACCCCGGGGAGGTCCTGATTGGGACAAGCGCTACAGTTTCTGCTGTTCGAGGGAGGGTTGCCGGAAGCGCAAGACGCCTCCGTCGGTGCGTTTTCTGGGCCGCAAGGTCTATGTTGGGGTAGTGGTGGTTCTGGTCTCAGCCATGATGCAGGGTCTAAGCGAGGAGAGGGTGAAACGGCTTAGGCATGCGCTGGAGATTGACCGACGGACGCTTGGGCAGTGGAGAGAGTGGTGGATGAGGAGCTTTGTGCGGGGTGTTTTCTGGAGAGCGGAGCGGGGTCGATTCCGGTGGCCGGTCGTAGAGGATCAAATGCCTTTGGGTTTGGTGGAAGCCTTTGGGGCCTGGCGAAGGGAAGGTCTGGTGAATCTGATGAAGTTTCTCTCGCCGATCACGACGAGTTCCTGCAGGGGAGTGCTTGCTATGTGATGGTCTTTCCCCTCCCGCAGAGGATGCCCTTGGACAGCGCGGGAAGATCTGTTGTAGAGGTCGGGGCATCTTTTTCAGAGGAGGGCTGCAGGGATGCCGGAGAAGGACGACGCCTCGGGGAGGGAGGAACGATGGGCGCATTTTCGCTTCAGTGTGATCGGGCCGCTTCTGGCCGCTCCCCCTGAGCGTGGGGATCTGAAACAGGAGCTGGAGATTCTGGCTGGGAAGAAGTGGCGCCATCCGGTCACGGGGCAAGCGGTGTGCTTTGCTCTGTCTACGATCGAGCGATGGTACTACTTGGCGCTTGGGGAGCCCAAGGACCCGGTGGGGGTGCTGGGACGCAAGATCCGCCAGGACTGCGGCACCCATCCCAGCCTGAGCATGGAGTTACGTGGGGTGCTCTTGGAGCAGTATCGGAAGCATCCGAGTTGGAGCTACCAACTCCATGCCGATAATCTCGCAGTGGTGGTGGAGCAGGAGCCAACGCTTGGCAAGATGCCTTCGTATCCGTCCCTGCGCCGGTTCATGAAGGCCCATGGGCTGTTGAAGCGTCCCCGCCAGGGACGGGGAAACACCCCCGGAGCGCAAGCGGCAGAGAGGCGCTTTGAAGCCTTCGAGATCCGTTCCTATGAGAGCCAATACGCCAATGCGCTTTGGCATCTGGATTTTCACCACGGTTCGCTGAAGGTCTTGCTCCCTGAGGGACAATGGGCGGGCGTGCACCTGCTGGGGGTGCTTGACGATCATTCTCGCTTATGCGCTCATGCCCAGTGGTATCTCTCGGAGACGGCAGAGAACCTCGTGCACGGGCTTTGCCAGGCCTTTGAAAAACGAGGGCTCCCTCGGGCTCTGATGAGCGACAACGGATCGGCCATGACCGCTGCCGAGACCGTCCAGGGGCTTGAGCGTCTGGGCATCATCCATGAGAAAACCTTACCCTACAGCGCCTATCAAAATGGCAAGCAGGAAGTGTTTTGGAGCCAGGTCGAAGGACGACTCCTGGCTATGCTGGAGAACTGCATCGACCTGACCTTGGCCCAACTCAATGAGGCCACCCTGGCTTGGATCGAACTGGAGTACAACCGCAAACTTCACTCCGAGATTGATCAGTGCCCATTGGATCGATATGTAGAGGCAAAGGATGTCGGCCGCCCCTGCCCGGAAAGCGAACCCCTGCGCCAAGCCTTCACCGCTCAGCTCTCACGCACCCAACGACAAAGCGATGGGACCCTCAGCATCGAGGGCATCCGCTTTGAACTTCCTTCCCGCTACCGGCATCTGAAAAGGGTCAGCGTGCGCTTTGCCTCCTGGGACCTTTCCCACGTTTACCTCGCCGACCCCCGCAGCGGCCATCTGCTCTGTCGATTGTATCCACAGGACAAGCACCAAAACGCAGACGGACGGCGACGAAGCAAACAGCCCCTCATCGGCCCCCTGCCATCCCCTGCACCCAAGACCGAGGGGGGCGGCATGGCCCCCCTGCTTCGCAAGCTTATCGCCCAGTATGCCGCCACGGGTCTTGTCCCAGCCTACCTGCCCAAAGACGAATGCCCCCATGAGAAAGAAGGTGAGCGATGAAAAAGAAACTCCTGGCCCTTTACTCCCTCAAGTTTAACCCCTTCTGCGCCGATATCCCCACCTCGGCCCTTTTCCCCACTCCCGCCACCGAGAGCTTCTGCTGGAGGATCGAAAACCAAGTGGGAGAAGGCGGCTTCGCCCTGGTCAGCGGCGAGCCGGGGAGCGGAAAAAGCGCGGCTCTACGCCTCCTCTCCGATCGGCTCAGTGCCATGCAGGACGTCATGGTCGGAGTCCTCTCTCGCCCCCAGGCCTCCATCCTCGACTTCTACCGAGAACTGGGATACCTCTTTGGCGTCGCCCTCTCCCCTCACAACCGCTGGAATGGGGCCAAAGCGCTTCGGGAAAAATGGCAGGCCCAGATCGAGGCCTCTCTCTACCGTCCTGTCTTGATCATCGATGAAGCCCAGGAGATGAATACCGCGGTTTTCTCTGAACTCCGCCTGCTCTCCAGCACCCATCTGGACTCCCGCTCCATCCTCCTGGTGATCCTCGCCGGGGACAGCCGCCTGACCGATCGCCTCCATCACACCGATCTGTTGCCCATCGCCAGTCGCATCCGCACGCGCTTGCGCCTGGAACCCGCTACAGCCCACCAATTGCGCGACTGCCTTGCCCACCTGCTGACAAGGGCCGGCAATCCCAGTCTCATGAATGCCTCAGTTCAAAACGCCCTTTGTGAACATGCGGCTGGTAATTATCGACTTTTGGTGAACATGGCAAATGAATTGCTTGCACTGGCCGTCAATCGCGAACTTCCCCAGATCGATGAGAAGCTCTTCTTCGAGGCCTTTGACATGCAGACCGCTTTAAATGCAGCAAAGAGAAGAAAAACG